>CAYGMS010000206.1:0-4789 GCA_964350905.1 uncultured Thiobacillus sp.
TTGATCTGGCTGGATTCCGGCGTTCGCCGGAATGACGTTGTGGACTTGTTCAGCGTCTCCTTAACGCAACGATCTACACACCGCCCTTACGTGACAGAAGCGAGCCGGTCTTAAATTTCGGAAATCACGTGTATCTGACCGTCACGTAAACGAGCCCAATGATCAAGGCGGTAAACAAGAGCCCACCCATAGCTTTCAAAATACGAACCCAGCGACGACGCCTGGCTGCTTTTTCAATCGCTATATCAGTAGCCGCTGCAACAGCAAATCCGACCAGGTCGTCAATCACGGCACAAACATTCCTATCGGTAGCCCAAAGCGCACCGCCAGGGCTTTCGCCTGGCGCAGGTTGATTTCCCGCTTGCCTGAGAGGACTTCCGACACCTTGGCCTGATTGCCGATTTCTGGCAGATCGGACTGGCGCAGATCATCGCGTTCCATCAAAAAACGCAAAACCTCAATCCAGCTCATTTCTGGTGGCATCGGGTGATGCGTCTGCTCCCAGGCCGACACCAGATCGCCCACCATGGCTGCCAGCCCGGCCAGAGGGTGCATTTCATCCGCCCCGCCCGCATCCAGAATCGCGTCCAGTGATTCAACCAGCGCCAGGTACTCGGTTTCGTTTTTTGCCGGGGTCAGCAGCGGCGCAATGTAGCTCCAGTGCGCCAGTGCGGTACTCAATCTAGCGTTCATTTCCAGTCTCCTTTGTCGTATTGTTTGTGCGTCAACACTGCACGCACAAACACCCGCCCCGTGTTGAAGTGGATGGCGGCGATCAGCCGCAACTTATTACCCCCCACATCAAACACAAACTTGTCGCCCACTTTGTCAGTGGCCGGGAAACACTGCTTCACTTCGGAAAACTTGCGCCAATCCGCCCGCTTGGTCAGCCGGTACCACTGATCCAGTGCACTGCTGCAATCCGGGTGTGCCGTTTGTGCCTGAATGATTTTCGCGTGTGAAACAACGTGCATGGCTTAATATTATCCCATATTGGGATTAAAACAAGCCCCATCAAACAACACGTTCACACAGCACTCCAGGTTCCGTCAGCGTGCCCGCGTGCCCGCGCCACCGCTTCCAGCGCCGCCAGCAAACCGGGCAGCTTCTGGGCGATGCCGCGCTTGCCGCTGAACTGTTTGGCGAGCGTGCCCACGTCAATGGGCGTGTGGGTTTCGTTGAGCAACTGGGCCACCGCGCCCAGCTGGCCGGGCAGGTCGGCCGGCCACGGACGCTGGCTGGATACAGGCACGCGGGCGGCGGTATCGGGCAAGTCCAGCTTTCTGGAGGCGGCAGCCGGTGTGGCGGCGGGGTGCTGATAAGCCGGGCGCAGCCAGCGGATCGTGCCGTCGGCTTCTTCCGCCGCGCGCTCGGCGTTGAGCGCCACCAGGCGTTCCAGCAGCGTGGCGTCGTCCGGCGTATCCGTCCAGCCGTAGGCGTCCAGCACTGCCGCGTCGAGGTCGTCGTGCAGCTGCTTCAGCACCGACACCAGCCCCAGCTCGTGGATGGTTTTGTCTTTGGCGTTGAGCGCAGCCCCCGAACGCAGCTTGTCCAGCACGTTGTATAGCCCGGTCAGCGTCAGCTCGGGATGCGCGGCCTGTTGGCGTTTGCGGTGGGCGTCGAGGTCTTCGGCCAGGCTGCGGATGCTGGCTTGCTGCTCGGGCGTGGCGACGGGGAAAGGGAAAGGCTCGAAGCAGCGGGTTTTGACGTAAACCGGATCATTACCCACACCAAGATGGCTGCCCGCTGCCAGCGCCCAGACGACATGCACGCGCGAGGACAGCACGCCGAGGGAAAAGGCATCGTCCAGTGCAATACAAATCAGCTTGTTGTCTGGCGCGATGCGGGCGTCGAGGAACTGGAAGGTGCGGTACTTGGCGGTTTCCACGGTGGCGATGTAGCGCGGCAAACCGACAAGCGCTGCGCGAATTTCTGGACGCGTACGCCCATGTAACCACCAGTTTTCTCTGATGGCTTTATCGCGGTTGTGGTCACGTTCAGGCTTCACATGTTCAGCAAGCCATTGCCATACAGCAGGATATTGCTGACGCAGTTCAGGCTCAGTCAGACCCCAGGCGTCAATCACCTGTACGCCGCGCGGCTTTTCAGTGAGGTCGCGGCCATTGCGATACTCACGAACGATGGGCGGATTGCCGAGGCTGGCAGCGACTTCCGGAGTAACGATAAAACCCGAGCCAAACAGCATTAACCCACGCGAAGTAAGCATTTCGTTCGCACGTAGTGGTTTCGCAGCTGTGACATTTGCGCCAATAGACAAATCAGTATGAATCAGCCCGTGTTTCTCGACGAGCTCGACGTTGACCTCGCCCTCTTCACCTGGCGTTTCGTTTACCACGCGCAGCAAGCGCCCCGCACCGTCGCCCGGTGCGGCCACGGTCATCGCCACCCGCACGGCTGCGCCATCGGCGCTGTCGACCCAGGGATGGTCGGGGATGGCGAACGCAAGGTGGATGGGCTTCACCCGCTCCCCCGGCCCCTCTCCCCTCAAGGGCGAGGGGTGCAAATGGGCTTCCAGCACGCGCCGGTTGAAGGTCTGGGTGAGGCTGTTGGTGGTGATGAAGCCGAAGCGGGCGATGCTGCCTGTCGCCAGCCGTTGCGCGGCGCAATGCCACCAGAACATAACGAGGTCGGCCGACTCGGGCACCGCCGGATACGCGGCGCGCAGGGCTTCGACGTAACCGTCGCCCAATGCCTGCCGCATCGACGCGGCGCCGATGAAAGGCGGATTGCCGACGATGTAATCGGTCTGCGGCCAGCTGGCCGGGCGCGGCTTGAGATAGCGCTGGAGCGGGGTCTGCGCGGTTTCGTCGGGCACAGCTTTTCCGGTGACCGGGTGGATTTTGGTGGTGAGTCCGTCCCAGCGGGTGACGGGCTGGCCCGCGTCATTGAGCACGGTTTCGATGCTGTCCCAGTCGAGCACGGCGTCGCGGCATTCGATGTTCTTGAAATCGCGCAGCACGGGGGTGGGCGGCCGGGTTTGGCCACGGGTGCGAAAGTGCCATTGCAGATGGCCGATCCACAGCACCAGTTCGGCAATGGCAGCGGCGCGCGGGTTGCGCTCCAGGCCCAGAAACTGGTGCGGATCGACGGCGAGGCCTTCGGTGTCGAATGCCTCGGTGACCTTGAAGGCGTCGAGCTGTTCGAGCACGTCGCCTTCGAGGCGTTTCATGTGTTCGAGCGCGATGTAGAGGAAATTGCCGGAGCCGCAGGCCGGGTCGAGCACGCGGGTTTGTGACAGCGCCGCCTGAAATTCACGCACCAGCTTGACCGCGCTTTTGTGGTCGCCGCTGTCTTCCAGCGAAATGGCGGCAGCCTGCACGTTGGCCCACTGGGTGCGCAGTGGCTCGATCACGGTGGGCAGCACCAGGCGCTCAACGTAGGCACGCGGGGTGAAGTGCGCGCCGAGGCTATGGCGTTCGGCCGGGTCGAGCGCACGTTCGATCAGCGTGCCGAAAATGGCCGGCTCGACGTGTTTCCAGTCCTGTTTGGCGGCGGCAATCAGGGTTTCGATCTGCGCACGGGTGAGCGGCAGGGCGTCGGGAGTTTTGAACAGCTTGCCGTTGAAGTGCGCGACTTCGGCCTGCAGCGAAACCGCAAACTTGCCGCTGTCCATGGCGCGCCACAGGTCTTCAAGATTGGGCTGCAGGCCTGCGGGCGCGGCGAGCTGGCGGCTGAGTAGCTCGGTAAACGCGCCGCTGGGCAGCAGGCCCACATCCTCGGCAAACATGGTGAACAGGCAACGGGTAAGAAAACCGGCGACCAGATGCGAATCGTGGCCGGCTTGTTCCAGTTCGCGCGCCAGCGCGCCTAGATGCACGGACACAGCACGGGTGACGCGGGCGGAAATGCGTTCGGGGTTAAGCGCGTAGGGGTCGAGCCAGACCTGCTTGAGCCGCTCGCGAATGTCGTCGCGCGCGAGATCGGCAATGCCGATCTTGTAGGTCGCCCGGTCGGGATACATTTCGTAGGCGCGGTCGTTGTCCTTGAACTGCGCGTAAAGCGCAATGAAGCGGCCGACGTTGACCACCATCAGAATCGGCGGGCGCGGCTCGGATTCGGGCAGGTTGCGGGCGTAGCTTTCGGCCTGGCTCTTGGCCTTGACCAGCTTGCGCTCGACAGTTTCGGTGTTTTTTCCAAGGTCGAAGCTCTTCGCTTCGCAGATGAAGCAGCCACGACGATAGGTGTCGATAAAGCGCGCGTTGCCGGCGCTTTCGCCATCGCGCGCGTCGATGTAACGCTCGTTGACGTAGGTGTTGTGCCAGTCGTCGGCCAATGCGGGCTGCGGCTTTTCAATTCCAAGCAACTCGCACAGCTCGCTGATAAACAAGGGATAGTTGGCACGCTCGCTGCCATCCACGCCATCCCATCGGGTAATGAAATCCTGTGGTGTCATGGTGTGGGCGAGTTTGCGTTCATGGGGGCGTCAGCTTGCCGTGATCGCCTACACGTCGGCGCAGTCCTTCAAAATAGGACGCATCAGCCGGGTCAGCCGGTGCGGATGCCGCGCCTTCAAGCAGCGATCCGCTCAGATGCTGACGCACCTGGTCCTTGTGGGTCAGTTCGTGCGCATAGCCGCTGCTGGTGCCATTGGTGAGATGCGTGTTTGGTTCGGTGATTTCATGAATTTGTGTGTGGTTCATGCAGCGCTTTCCTGTCGGAAATCAAAGTTTCCGTATCGGTCCCGGGTATTGCGCGACCATCTCATCGGCCGTGAGCAAGGTAATGCCTTCGACCGTTGCCTGCGCGACCAGAATGCGGTCAAACGGAT
>CAYGMS010000207.1:0-1132 GCA_964350905.1 uncultured Thiobacillus sp.
TTGTGAATGCCCCCACGGGCATGAGCGAAGACGACTTCGAACGCAAGCTCTACATCGCGCGCCGTCGTGCCGAAAAGCTGCTTGAGCCGACCGACCCGGTGTTCTACCTGCCGACGCTGTCGTGCCGCGTGATCAGCTACAAGGGCCTGGTGATGCCGGACAACCTGCCGGTGTTCTACCCCGACCTTGGCGATACGCGCTTTGCATCGAGCCTGGCGGTGTTCCACCAGCGTTTCTCCACCAACACCTGGCCGCAGTGGCGGCTGGCACAGCCGTTTCGCTATCTGGCGCACAACGGCGAAATCAACACGGTGCAGGGCAACCGCAACTGGAGCCGTGCCCGCGAACAGAAATTCGAGACGCCGCTGATCCCGAACATGGACGATGTACGTCCCATCGTCGGTACCAAAGGCTCGGATTCGATGAGCCTCGACAACATGGTCGAAGGCCTGGTGATGGGCGGCGCGGGCTTGTTCCGCGCATTGCGCCTGGTGATTCCACCGGCATGGCAGAACGTCGAGTCGATGGACGCCGACATCCGCGCCTTCTACGAATACAACTCGATGCACATGGAGCCGTGGGACGGCCCTGCCGGCATCGTTTTAACAGATGGCCGCTACGCGGCCTGCACGCTCGACCGCAACGGCCTGCGTCCGGCACGCTGGGTGTTGACCAAGGACCGCATCCTGACCATTGCGTCCGAAGTCGGCGTGTGGAAGATCGACCCGGCCAATGTCGAGCGCAAGGGTCGCGTCAAGCCGGGCCAGATGATTGCCGCCGATCTCGACACCGGCCGTCTGCTGATGCCGGAAGACATCGACAATGAACTGAAAGACGCGCAGCCCTACCGCACGTGGCTGAAGACCGGCACGGTCAAGCTCAACCTGTCGATCCATCAGGATGCTGACCTGCCCGTGATGGATACGGCCAGCCTGCTGACGCACCAGAAACTCTTTAACGTGAGCTTCGAGGAGCGCGACCAGATCATTCGCGTGCTGGCCGAGGACGGCGCCGAAGCCATTGGCTCGATGGGTGACGACACGCCGATGGCGGTGCTGTCGCAAAAGGTTCGTTCGCCATTCGATTACCTGCGCCAGCAGTTCGCGCAGGTGACCAACCCGCCAATCGACCC
>CAYGMS010000207.1:1142-4773 GCA_964350905.1 uncultured Thiobacillus sp.
ATCGTGATGTCGCTCAACACCACCTTCGGCCCCGAGCGCAATCTGTTCCGCGAAACGGCCGAACACGCCCGCCGGGTGGAAGTGCGTACGCCGCTGCTGTCGAAGGAGGCGTTCGACAAATTGCTGAACCTGAACGACCCGGCCTTCACGCCGGTCGCGCTCGACCTGCATTACGACCCGGCCACGACCACGCTCGAGGCCGCCATCAAGGCGCTGACCGAACGTGCCATCGAGTCGGTGCGTGAAGGCAAGGTCATACTGGTGCTGTCCGATCGCAATCTTGCCAAGGACCGCTTGCCGATCCACGCGCTGTTTGCCGTCGGCGCCGTGCACCACGCTCTGATCGCGGCCGGCCTGCGCTGCAACGCCAACATCGTGGTGGAAACCGGCACGGTGCGCGACTCGCATCACTACGCCTGCCTGATCGGCTATGGCGCAACGGCCGTGTATCCCTACCTCGCCTATCAGGTCATTGGCGAATTCGTCAAAACCGGCGAAATCAAACCCAACCTCGAAAAAGCCTTGTCCAATTTCCGCAAGGGCATGGACAAAGGCTTGTACAAAGTGCTGTCGAAGATGGGCATTTCGCTGGTGGCAAGCTATCGCGGCGCACAGTTGTTTGAAGGCGTGGGTCTGCACGAGGAGGTGGTGGCGCTGTGCCTCAAAGGTACGGTATCGCGCATTTCTGGCGCGCATTTCGACGATTTCGAATCCGACCAGAAGCTGCTGCACAAGACGGCGTTCAATCCGTTGCGTCCGCTGCCGGCGGGCGGCCTGCTGAAGTTCATCTTCGGCGAGGAGTTCCATGCCTACAACCCGGACGTGGTGCAGCAACTGCAAAAAGCCGTGCAATCGGGCGACTACGCCGAGTTCAAGAAGTATTCCGAGATCGTCAACACGCGTCCGGTGGCGATGCTGCGCGATTTGATGAAGTTGAAAACCGGCGCCATGCCCATCCCGCTGGAAGATGTCGAGCCACTGGAATCCATCCTCAAACGCTTCGACTCGGCCGGCATGTCGCTTGGCGCACTGTCGCCCGAGGCCCACGAGGCGCTGGCCGAAGGCATGAACCGCATCGGCGGCCGTTCCAACTCGGGCGAAGGCGGCGAAGATCCGAAACGCTACGGCACGTCCAAGACCTCCAAGATCAAGCAGATTGCGTCCGGCCGCTTTGGCGTGACCGCAACCTATCTCATCAATGCCGAAGTGCTGCAGATCAAGATTGCACAGGGCGCCAAGCCCGGCGAGGGCGGCCAGCTGCCGGGCGACAAGGTGTCGGTCATGATTGCCGGCCTGCGCCATTGCAAGCCGGGCACACCGCTGATTTCGCCGCCGCCGCACCACGATATTTATTCGATCGAGGATCTGGCACAGCTGATTTTTGACCTCAAGCAGGTCAACCCCGATGCGCTGGTGTCGGTCAAACTGGTGGCCGAGCCCGGCGTCGGCACGATTGCCGCCGGCGTGGCCAAGGCCTACGCCGATCTCATCACCATTTCCGGCTACGACGGCGGCACCGGTGCAAGCCCGCTCGCCAGCGTGAAATACGCCGGTTCGCCGTGGGAGCTCGGTCTCTCCGAAGCACAACAGGTGCTGCGCGCCAACGGCCTGCGTGGCCGGGTGCGGGTGCAGACCGACGGCGGCCTGAAGACCGGTCTCGACGTCATCAAGGCGGCCATCCTCGGTGCCGAATCCTTCGGCTTCGGCACCGGTCCGATGGTCGCGCTGGGCTGCAAATTCCTGCGCATCTGCCACCTCAACAATTGCGCCACCGGCATCGCCACGCAGAACGAGACGCTGCGCCGCGACCATTTCATCGGCCTGCCCGACATGGTGGTGAACTACTTCAAGTTCGTCGCCGAGGAAACGCGCGAACTGATGGCGTCGCTGGGCATTCGCAACCTGACCGACCTGATCGGCCGCACCGATCTGCTGGACATCTCGGCAGGCGATACGCCGCGCCAGGGTCGCCTCAAGCTCGACGCGCTGCTGTCGCAGGGCGACATCCCCGCCGACGCGCCGCGTTTTGCGCAGCAGGACCGCAACCCCTCGTTCGACAAGGGTGAGCTGGCCGAAAAAATGGTGGCCGACGCACTGACCGCGATCAAGGCCGGCACGCCCATCGAGCTGGCCTACGAAGTGCGCAACGTCAACCGCTCCATCGGCGCCCGTCTGTCCGGCGAAATTGCCAGGGCGCATGGTGGCGAAGGCTTGCCGGACAACACCCTGCGCATCAAGCTGACCGGCTCGGCCGGCCAGAGCCTCGGCGTGTGGAACCACAAGGGCCTGACCATCACGCTGGAAGGCGATGCCAACGACTATGTCGGCAAGGGCATGAGCGGCGGCCGGCTGGTGATCTACCCGCCGCGCGTCGCCACCTTCGAAGCGCATCGCAACACGCTGATCGGCAACACCTGTCTGTATGGCGCCACCGGCGGCGAACTCTATGCGGCAGGCCTGGGCGGCGAACGCTTCGGCGTGCGCAACTCCGGTGCGCTGGCCGTGGTGGAAGGCGTGGGCGACCACGGCTGCGAATACATGACGGGCGGCGTAGTCATCGTGCTGAGCACGACCGGCCTCAACTTCGGCGCCGGCATGAGCGGCGGCATGGCCTTCGTGGTCGACGAGACGGGCGATTTCATGTCAAAGACCAACAAGGAAATGGTTGAGCTGACCCGTATCGTCAGCGACGAGACCGAGCCGTTCCGCCAGTTCCTCAAGGCCCAGATCGAGCGCCATGCCGGATTGACCGACAGCGCCCACGCCAAGGCATTGCTGGCCGACTTCGACGCCACGCTGGCCAAAGTCTGGCTGGTCAAGCCGAAGCGCATTTCGATTGAAGATCTGGTCGAGGATATTCCCGGCCAGACACATGAAGCCGCGACGATTTAAAAGGAGCTCACAATGGATATTGACCTGCTGGAAGAGGCGAAAAAGCGACCTTTCGCCGAAAAGCTGCAGCTGGTAGAAGACCTGTGGGACGCGATTGCAGCGGAGGCGGCGCAAAAACGCCTTTCTGACGCGCAACGACAATTGCTTGAAGCCCGCTTGCGCGAAAGCGATGCCAATCCGGACGATGGCAAGCCCTGGGATGAAGTCCGGGCGGAAATCGAACGTTCCCTGTGAAGCTCGTTGTCAGCACCAAGGCGCAACGCGAAATCCGGGACGCGACGGCATGGTACGAAGAACAGACGCGGGGTTTGTCGGCGGAATTTCTTCGCGCAATCGAATTGAGTCTCGGCCACGTGCAACGTAACCCGTTGCTGTTTGCGGAAACGCTGCCGGGCTTGCGCAGAATTGGTTTGCGACGGTTTCCTTACAGCCTTTTCTATCGTATACGCGATGAAAAAATCTCTGTCCTGGCCTGCCTGCATCAGCACCGCGACTCACAGGACTGGCCACACAATTGAACGATGAGAGTTGAGAAGTAGCTATGGGTGACGTATTCCAGTTTTTGAAGCAGCCGCGGCGCGACGGTGAAAAAACCGAGGCGGAGGTGCGCAAGCACGAGTTCCGCGAAATTTATGCGCCGATGAGCACCTCGCATGCGCAGGAGCAGGCTGACCGTTGTCTCGGCTGCGGCAACCCCTATTGCGAGTGGAAGTGCCCGGTGCACAACTACATTCCCAAC
>CAYGMS010000208.1:0-782 GCA_964350905.1 uncultured Thiobacillus sp.
GTGAAATCGACGCCCAGGTTCAGGCCACGGTCCCACAGCGCCCACACGGAAAAGAGGAAGGTGATCAGCGAAATCGCCGTGGTCGCCTTGCCCCAACTCATGAAGGGGATGGTTTTTTTGAATGGGAACAGTTCAAACATGGTTGGGCCTTAAATCGAGACTTTGGTCAGGCGAGCCTTGCGGCCATAGGTGAGGTTGGCCATCGCACGCGACACGGTGACGGCGCTGAACATCGACGTGAGAATACCGAGACACAACACCACAGCAAAGCCGCGTACCGGCCCGGAACCGAGCCAGAACAGCGAGACGCCGGCAATCAGGGTGGTGATGTTGGCATCCAGAATCGTGCCCCAGGCACGCTCGTAGCCGGCGCTGATCGCGGCCTGCGGCGTGGAACCGTTGCGCAGTTCTTCGCGGATGCGCTCGTTGATCAGCACGTTGGCGTCGATCGCCATGCCGAGCGTGAGCGCAATCGCAGCCATGCCGGGCAGGGTCAGCGTGGCCTGCAGCATCGACAGTAATGCGATCAGGAAGAAGCCGTTGATGGCCAGGGCAACCGACGAAAACAGGCCGAACACCCGATAGTAGATCGAGATGAATACCACGACTGCGAAAAAGCCCCAGATATTGGAGTGGAAGCCTTTTTCGATATTTTCCGCGCCCATGCTGGGGCCGACGGTACGCTCTTCGATGATCTGCATCGGTGCGGCCAGTGCGCCGGCGCGCAACAGCAGGGCAACATCCGAGGCTTCCTGGGCAGAATCCATACCGGTGATCTGCAC
>CAYGMS010000208.1:792-4647 GCA_964350905.1 uncultured Thiobacillus sp.
CAAAATGGACATGCGCTTGCCGACATTTTCACGCGTGGTGTCCTTGAAGATTCGTGCGCCCTTGCCGTCCAGGCTGATATGCACGGCTGCCTGGCCGCTGGTGTTGTCAAAGCCCGGCGAAGCGTCGGTGATCGAGTCACCCGTCAGCACCACATCCTTTTTCACAGCAATCTTGCCACCTTCACGGCTCGCCACAATTTCGTCGCCAAACGGAACCTGGCCCTGTTCGATTGCAATCGGGTCGGCCTGCTCGTCGACCATGCGGATTTCCAGGGTGGCGGTACGGCCCAGAATGTCCTTGGCCTTGGCGGTGTCCTGTACGCCTGGCAATTGCACGACAACACGGGCAGCCCCTTGTTGCTGGATCACAGGTTCGGCTACGCCCAATTCGTTGACACGGTTTCTCAGGGTGGTGATGTTTTGTTGCAGGGCAAATTCCTGCACGCGCGTTTCGGCTTCCGGCTTGAGTCGTGCCGTGAGCGTAAAGCCATCGGCCTGGTCTTCCGGGGTGAAGGCGAGATCGCTGAATACCGTACTCAGCTTGTCGACACCGGCGTCACGCTGATCGCGGGTGGCGAAATGCACGGTGACGGCATTGCCTTCACGGCTGATGCGGCCGTAGCGGATCTTGTCGCTGCGCAGTTCGGTGCGAAAATCGTTCTGGTAGCGGATGGCGGCTTTTTCCAGCGCTGCTTTCATGTCGACTTCGAGCAGGAAGTGCACGCCGCCGCGCAAATCCAGGCCGAGGTACATCGGCAGCGCGTTGATGGCGGTGAGCCAGGATGGCGAGGCTGAGACCAGATTGAGTGCAACGGTGTTGCGGTCTCCGAGGCTGGTCTGCAGCACATCTTTGGCCTTGATCTGGTCATCGGTGCTGGCAAAGCGCACCTTGACACTGTTGCCCGCCAGTTCCAGGCCGGTATAGGTCAGCTTGGCCGACTTCAGCGCGGTTTCCACCTGCCCCAGTAATGTCGTGTCGACCTTCTCGACGGCGCGTAGGGGTGATAACTGTACCGCTGGCACTTCGCCAAAAAAGTTGGGCAGGGAGTAGAGAAAAGCGACCACCAGCGTGATGCCGATGAGCACATATTTCCAGAGTGGGAAGCGGTTCATGTTTTAGCCGGACTGTGAGCGGGGGAAGGGGTGGGCAGCGAGCAGATTACTGGCTGCCCCTTTCAGGAATCTTACAAGCCTTTGATCGTGCCTTTGGGCAGCAGCATCTGAATCGACGACTTCTGTACATGGGTGATGACGCCATCTGCAATTTCCAGCGAGACATATTGATCGCCGATTTTCGAAACTTTGCCAACCTGGCCGCTGGCGGTAATGACTTCATCGCCTTTGGTCAGTTCGGACAACATTCGCTTCTGTTCCTTGGCGCGCTTCATCTGCGGGCGAATGAGCATGAACCAGAACAGGATGCCGATGATGATCAGCGGCAGAAAATCGGTCAGGCCGGGGGTGGCCGCAGCGGCTGTTTGGGCGTGGGCAAGAGAAATCATGGATAAAGCTCCGAATCAAAATAGACTAAATAAACCGGCTGATTCTACCACCCGCGCGTCTGCAGCTCATGAAACCCGACCGCGAACTCGGCAAAGCGCCCGGCTTCGATTGCTGCGCGCATGCCAGCCATCAGGTGATAGTAGTAGTGCAGGTTGTGGATCGTGGCCAGTCGCGCACCGAGGATTTCGTTGGCGCGGATCAGGTGGTGGACGTAAGCGCGGCTGAAATGGGTGCAGGTGTGGCAGGTGCATTCCTCATCGATCGGTGCGGTGTCGGTTTTCCAGCGGGCATTGCGGATGCGCATGTCGCCGCGCCGGGTATACAGAATGCCGTGGCGGGCATTGCGGGTGGGCAGTACGCAGTCAAACTGATCGATCCCCTGGCTTACCGCGAATACCAGGTCGGATGGCGTGCCCACCCCCATCAGATAGCGCGGTTTATCGGGGGGCAGTTGCGGCGCGGTGTGCCTGAGGATGCGTGCCATGTCTTCCTTGGGTTCGCCAACAGAAAGGCCGCCGATGGCATAACCGTCGAAAGCCATGCCACCCAGTTCGCGCACCGATTCGTCGCGCAGGTTTTCGTACATGCCGCCCTGCACGATGCCATACAAAGCATTGGGATTGCCGGCGTGTGCGGCTTTCGAGCGTTCGGCCCAGCGCAGGCTCATGCGCATCGAGTCGGCGGCTTCGCGTTCGTTGGACGGGTAGGGCGTGCATTCGTCGAAAATCATCACGATGTCGGAATTCAGCGTGCGCTGGATCTGCATCGAGATTTCCGGGGTGAGAAACAGCTTGTCGCCATTGATCGGCGAGGAAAATTTCACCCCTTCCTCGGTGATCTTGCGCAGTTTGCCCAGGCTGAATACCTGAAAGCCGCCCGAATCGGTGAGGATGGGCTTGTCCCAGCCCATGAAGCGATGCAGCCCGCCAAATTTTTCGATCACCTCCAGCCCCGGGCGCAGCCACAGGTGGAAGGTATTGGACAACACCATCTCGAAGCCGATGTCGGTGAGCTCGGCCGGGGACATGGCTTTGACCGTGCCGTAGGTGCCAACCGGCATGAATGCCGGCGTCTGAATGGTGCCATGCGCCAGCGTGAGTTGGCCGCGCCGTGCGCCGCCATCGGTGGTGAGAAGGTCGAATTTCATTCGGCAGGGCTTTCCAAATGGTTTCTTTCCAGAAACATCGCATCGCCGTAGCTGAAGAAGCGATAGCGGTCGGCAATGGCGTGGGCATAGGCTGTGCGGATAGCCTTCATGCCGGAAAATGCGGAGACCAGCATCAGCAAGGTGGATTTGGGCAGGTGGAAATTGGTGATCAGCGCGTCCACCACATTAAAGTGATAGCCGGGGGTGATGAAGATATCGGTTTCGCTCGCGCCCGCAGCGAGCGGGCCGGATCGGGCCGCCGCCTCCAGTGTGCGCAAACTGGTGGTACCCACCGCCACCACGCGACCGCCCCGGCTGCGTGTTTCATGAATGGCATCCACCGTGTCCTGCGGAATCGTATAACGCTCGCTGTGCATGGTGTGGTCGGCAATATTATCGACCCGCACCGGCTGAAACGTGCCCGCCCCCACATGCAGGGTGACTTCCGCGGTGCGCACGCCTTGCGCACGCAGGGCATCCAGCATGGCGTCGTCAAAATGCAGTCCGGCGGTCGGCGCGGCGACCGAGCCGGGTTCGTTGGCATACACGGTTTGATAACGCGCCTCGTCCTCCGACGTAGGCGTGTGTTCAATATAAGGCGGCAACGGCAGCAGGCCGAGCTGGTCCAGCATGCTGAGCACCGGGCGGGGAAAGCGCAGTTGGGTCATATCGTCCTGCTTGGCCAGCACGTCGATCAGCGTGTCGTCAGCCAGACGGATCTGTGAGCCTGGCTTGGGCGCGTGGCTGGCGCGGATGAACGCCAGCGCCTCACATTCGCTGGTGACCCGTTCAATCAGCAATTCAAGTTTGCCGCCCGTATCCTTGTGGCCAAACAGACGTGCCTTGATCACGCGGGTATCGTTCATCACCAGCAGATCGTCGGGGCGCAACAGAATAGGCAAGTCACGAAACCAGCGGTCGACGAGCGCGCCCTGGGCATCCACATGCAGCAGCCGGCTGCCGCCACGCACCGCAGGCGGGAACTGCGCAATCAGCTCATCCGGCAAGTCAAAATCAAAATCAGCAACATTCATGGGGCGCGATTATAACGGCCCGCCTTGCGGGAGACTGCCCGATTCGGGATAATGCGCGGCTTCTGTCGCTGGATGCGTTCGCACCCAGCCCCTTTGCCGGGATGGCGGAATCGGTAGACGCAGCGGATTCAAAATCCGCCGCTGGTAACAGTGTGGGGGTTCGAGTCCCCC
>CAYGMS010000209.1:0-4634 GCA_964350905.1 uncultured Thiobacillus sp.
ATAAAATACAATGGATTCAATGCGTGAGTGAAGTGTGGTGCGCGAGTTTTGTACGCTAGGGTCCGAGCGAGCCACCGATCTGGCGGACTGGCTGGTGGAACATGGAATCAGCTCGATTTCGCTGAATCCTGACACGGTGGTCGCGACCTGGCAGCGACTGGCTCGTCATTGAACCGGCTGCGTCATTGAGCCGCCATCGGGGATGGAGTAGAATCCGCCATCACCCGCCCCCGCTTATAAAATGACGAAGTATGTATTTGTCACAGGTGGAGTGGTTTCTTCCCTCGGGAAAGGAATCGCCTCCGCTTCATTGGCTGCGCTGCTTGAATCGCGCGGTATCCGTGTCACTCTCTTAAAGCTCGATCCGTACATCAATGTCGATCCTGGGACCATGAGTCCGTTCCAGCACGGCGAGGTGTTCGTGACCGACGATGGGGCGGAAACCGACCTCGATCTCGGCCATTACGAGCGCTTTTCCAGCGCACGGATGAGCCGGCGCAACAATTTCACCACCGGCCAGATCTACAAGTCGGTCATCGACAAGGAACGCCGCGGCGATTACCTCGGCGGTACCGTGCAGGTCATCCCGCACATCACCGACGAGATCAAGCGCTCGATTCGCGCAGGTGCCGAAGGCGCCGACGTGGCGCTGGTGGAAATCGGCGGCACCGTGGGCGACATCGAATCGCTGCCGTTTCTGGAAGCCATCCGCCAGATGGGCTTTGAAGATGGTCCGGAAAACACCTGCTTCATTCATTTGACGCTGTTGCCTTACATTGCGACGGCCGGCGAGCTGAAAACCAAGCCGACCCAGCACTCGGTCAAGGAATTGCGCGAAATCGGTATCCAGCCCGATATTCTGTTGTGTCGCGCCGATCGCGAAATCCCGTTGGACGAGCGGCGCAAGATCGCGCTGTTCACCAATGTGCGTCCGGAAGCCGTGATCGAAATGCAGGACGCCACCTCGATCTACAAAATCCCGGCGATGCTGCACGATCAGATGCTGGACGAAATTGTCTGTCACAAGCTGAAGATTCTGGCGCGCGCAGCTGACCTGACGGTGTGGAAAAGTCTGGTGCATGCACTGGAAAATCCCAAGCATGAAGTCAATATCGCCTTTGTCGGCAAGTATGTCGACCTGACCGAGTCCTACAAATCACTGACCGAAGCGATGATTCATGCCGGCATGCATACCGAGAGCCGGGTCAGGATCCATTACATCGATTCCGAGCAAATCGAAAAGAGCGGCATCGACGGCCTGAAACAAATGGATGCGATTCTGGTGCCGGGCGGCTTCGGCAAGCGCGGGGTGGAAGGCAAGATCGCGGCCATCCGCTATGCACGGGAAAACAAGGTGCCGTATCTGGGCATCTGTCTGGGCATGCAGCTCGCCGTGGTCGAATATGCACGCGATGTGGCCGGGATGACGGATGCGCATTCCACTGAATTCGATCCGGCGACGACGCATCCGGTGATTGGCCTGATCACCGAGTGGCTGGACCGTGGCGGCCAGCTTGAAAAGCGCAGCGAATTGTCCGATCTGGGCGGTACCATGCGCCTCGGTGGCCAGCCGTGCGAACTCAAGGAAGGGTCGCTGGCACGTGAGACCTATGGTGCAGCCAGCATCATCGAGCGTCACCGTCATCGTTACGAAGTCAACAATAGCCTGCTGGCCGAACTGGAAGCGAAGGGCCTGGTCGTGGCCGGGCGTGCGCCGGGCACCGATCTGTGTGAGATGGTCGAGCTGCCCACTTCGGTGCACCCCTGGTTCGTCGGCTGCCAGTTCCATCCTGAATTCACCAGCAATCCGCGCAACGGTCATCCGCTCTTCAATGCGTTCGTGAACGCAGCGCTTGTCCATCAAGAAAAAGGGCGCGCATGAAACTTTGTCATTTCGAAGCAGGGATCGATCAGCCCTTGTTCCTGATTGCCGGGCCCTGCGTGATCGAGTCCGAGCAGTTGGCAATGGATACAGCAGGGCAGTTGAAGGAAATGTGTACCGCGCTGAATATTCCCTTTATCTACAAATCCTCGTTCGACAAGGCCAACCGTTCCTCGACCCAGTCTTTCCGTGGCCTGGGGCTGGAGGAAGGCTTGCGTATCCTGTCGGAAGTGAAAGCGAAAATCGGCGTGCCGGTGCTGACCGACGTGCACGAAGACACGCCGCTGAACGAAGTGGCCGCAGTGGTGGATGTGCTGCAAACGCCGGCTTTCCTGTGTCGCCAGACCAACTTCATCCAGAACGTGGCGCGTGCGGGCCGCCCGGTCAATATCAAGAAGGGGCAATTTCTTGCCCCGTGGGATATGCAGAACGTGGTGGACAAGGCGCGCGCAGTCGGCAACGATCAGATCATGGTGTGCGAACGTGGCGTGTCCTTTGGCTACAACACGCTGGTGTCCGACATGCGCGGACTGGCGATCATGCGCGGCACCGGTTGTCCAGTAGTCTTCGATGCCACCCACTCGGTGCAGCAGCCGGGCGGGCAGGGCGCCACCAGTGGTGGTCAGCGCGAGTTTGTGCCGGTGCTGGCACGCGCAGCCGTGGCAACAGGGGTGGCGGGCGTGTTTGCCGAAACACATCCCGATCCGGCAAGCGCCTTGTCGGATGGCCCCAATGCATGGCCGCTCGGCATGATGAAGGAGTTGCTGGAAACCCTTAAGGAAATCGACGCCCTGGTGAAACAGCGTGGATTTATTGAACATAAATTGATGAAAACCTGATCCACGAAGGACGCAAAGAATCGCGAAGAAAACCCAAGTCCTGCTTTTTCTTTACTTTGCGTCCCTTCGCGTCTTTCGCGGATGAAAATTGAATTTTGAGGAAACAATAGTGAGCGCAATTATTGATGTCATCGCACGGGAAATTCTGGATTCCCGTGGCAATCCCACAGTTGAAGCCGACGTGTTGCTGGAGTCGGGCGTGCTGGGTCGTGCGGCCGTGCCGTCGGGTGCATCCACCGGTAGCCGTGAGGCGATCGAACTGCGCGACGGCGACAAGTCGCGTTATCTCGGCAAAGGCGTGCTGAAAGCGGTCGAGCACATCAACACCGAAATCTGCGAAGCGATCATCGGCCTCGACGTCGAAGACCAGGCCTTCATCGACCGGACCATGATCGAACTCGACGGCACCGAGAACAAGTCGCGTCTGGGCGCCAATGCCATTCTTGCCGTTTCGATGGCCTGTGCACGCGCTGCCGCCGAACAGGCCGGCCTGCCGCTGTATCGCTATCTGGGTGGCGCTGCGCCGATGGCCTTGCCGGTGCCGATGATGAACATCATCAACGGTGGCGAGCACGCCAACAACAACATCGACATGCAGGAATTCATGGTGATCCCGGTCGGTGCGCCGAGCTTCCGTGAAGCGCTGCGCTACGGTGCCGAGGTGTTTCATGCCCTGAAGAAGCTGCTCGACAAAGCCGGTATGGCGACGACCGTTGGCGACGAAGGCGGCTTTGCCCCCAATCTGGAATCGCACGAAGCCGCGCTGAAACTGATTGTGCAGGCGATTGAAGCCGCCGGCCTGCAGCCTGGTATCGACGTGGCGATCGGCGTGGATTGTGCCGCATCGGAGTTCCACAAGGACGGTCTGTATCACCTCGAATCAGAAGGGCTCAAGCTGACTTCAGCCCAGCTCACCGATTACCTGGTTGCCTGGTGCGACAAGTACCCCATCATCAGCATCGAAGACGCCATGGCGGAAGGCGACTGGGAGGGCTGGAAAATCCTGACCGACAAGCTCGGTACCCGCGTGCAACTGGTGGGTGACGATCTGTTTGTCACCAACACCAAAATTCTCAAGGAAGGCATCGAGAAGGGCATTGCCAATTCGATCCTGATCAAGGTCAACCAGATCGGCACGCTGTCGGAGACCTTCCAGGCCATCGAAATGGCCAAGCAGGCCGGTTACACCTCGGTGATTTCGCACCGTTCGGGTGAGACCGAGGACACCACGATTGCCGATCTGTCGGTGGCCACCAACGCCCGCCAGATCAAGACCGGTTCGCTGTCGCGCTCCGACCGCATGGCAAAATACAATCAACTGCTGCGTATCGAAGAAGAGCTCGGTGACACGGCAAGCTATCCCGGACGCGATGCCTTCCGCCAGCGCGGCTGATTCCAGCGTATTCAGGCTGGGTGCGCGCATTCGCAGCCAGGGCTTGGCCTTGGCGCTGGCTGCTGCGGTTATCCTGCTGCAGTATCCGTTATGGCTGGGTGAGGGCGGCTGGTTGAAGGTGCGTGAACGTGCGCACACAATCCAGTCTCAACAGACGCTGAACCAGCGTCTGCAAATGCGCAATGCAGGCTTGCTGGCTGAACTGGGCGACCTCAAGCAGGGGCGTGACGCCATCGAAGAGCGGGCGCGCAATGAATTGGGCATGATTGCGCCGGACGAATGGTTCATCCGGGTCGTGGCGGCCCACTCTGTGCAGTCGGGAAAAATGAATGAGTGATTTGCAGATCTGGTTGCTGGTGATAGGCGTGGCTGTCGTCGTGGCGGTGCTGGTGTTCAATTGGACTCAGGAGCGCCGTTTCCGCAAGCAGGCTGACGCGGCTTTTCAAGCGCCCATGGGTGATGCGTTGATGGAATCGGGCGTTGTCCCGCGTGAAGCATACAACCGGGTGGAGCCCGCACT
>CAYGMS010000210.1:0-4603 GCA_964350905.1 uncultured Thiobacillus sp.
GTTACACCCCCGGCGTCGAAACCACCGGCGGTCCGCTTGGCCAGGGAATCACCAATGCGGTGGGTATGGCGATGGCGGAAAAACTGCTGGCGGCGGAATTCAACAAACCCGGCCACGAGATCGTCAACCACCACACCTATGCGTTCATGGGCGACGGCTGCATGATGGAAGGCATCTCGCACGAAGCCTGTGCGCTGGCCGGCACCTGGAAGCTGAACAAGCTGATCGCCTTCTGGGACGACAACGGCATTTCCATCGACGGCCACATCGAACACTGGTACACCGACGACACCGCCAAGCGTTTTGAAGCTTACGGCTGGAACGTGATCGCCGGCGTCGACGGCCATGACGTCGTCGCGCTCGAAGCCGCGATTCAAAAGGCCAAGGCCAGCAGCGACAAGCCTACCCTGATCTGCTGCAAGACCATCATCGGCAAGGGTTCGCCCAACAAGGCCGGCACGCATGACGTGCACGGCGCGGCGCTGGGCCACGACGAAGTTCTGGCTACCCGCAAGAACATGGGCTGGAACCACGAAGCGTTTGAAATGCCGGCCGACATCTACGCCGGCTGGGATGCCAAGACCAAGGGTCAGGGCCTGGAAACGCTGTGGAACAACAAGTTCGCCGAGTACAAGGCTGCCTACCCGAAAGAGGCCGCCGAGTTCGAGCGCCGCATGAAGGGCGAACTGCCCGCCAACTGGAAGGCGCACGTCGCCGAGAAGCTGGCTGCGATCAACACCAAGGCTGAAACCGTCGCCACCCGCAAGGCATCGCAAATCGCGATCAATGCACTGGCCCCGGCGCTGCCCGAGTTCCTCGGCGGCTCGGCCGACCTCACCGGTTCCAACCTGACCAACTGGGAAGGCTGCCATCCGGTGCGCAACGGCAAGCCCGGCAACTACATCAGCTACGGCGTGCGTGAATTCGGCATGGCCGCGATCATGAACGGCATGGCGCTGCACGGCGGCCTGCTGCCGTTTGGCGGCACCTTCCTGATGTTCTCCGAATATTCGCGCAACGCCATCCGCATGGCTGCACTGATGAAGCAGCGCGTGATCCACGTGTTCACGCATGACTCCATCGGCCTTGGCGAAGACGGTCCGACCCACCAGCCGGTCGAGCAGACCGCCACCCTGCGCATGATCCCCAACATCGACGTCTGGCGTCCGTGTGACACCGTGGAAACGCTGGTCGGCTGGGTGGCCTCGGTCGAGCGCGCCACCGGCCCCACCTGCCATATCCTCAGCCGCCAGAACCTGCCGTTCATGGCACGCGATGCAGCCACCCTGGCCAATGTGGCCAAAGGCGGCTACGTGCTGAAGGATGCTGCGGGCGCCAAAGCCATCATCATCGCTACCGGTTCCGAAGTCGAACTGGCGATGAAAGCCCAGGAAGCACTGGCTGCCGACGGCATCGCCGTGCGGGTGGTATCGATGCCGTCGACCAACAGCTTCGACCGTCAGGATGCAGCCTACAAGGCCAGCGTGCTGACCAAGGGCCTGCCGCGCGTGGCGGTGGAAGCCGGCGTGACCGACTTCTGGCGCAAGTACGTGGGTCTGGAAGGTGCCGTGATCGGCATCGACAGCTTTGGCGAATCCGCTCCTGCGCCGGCGCTGTACAAGCACTTTGGCATTACCACCGAGGCTGTCGTGGCCGCGGTCAAGAGCGTTCTGTAAGACCCTGCGTCCGCGCAGGATGCGAAGTTTTTTCTTCGCGCCCTTTGCGGACAAAAAATTTCTTAACTCAGGAGACTGACAAATGGCAATCAAAGTTGGTATTAACGGTTTTGGCCGCATCGGCCGCATGGTGTTCCGCGCTGTGGCGAAGGACTTTCCCGGTATCGAGATCGTGGCGATTAACGACCTGCTCGCCCCCGATTATCTGGCTTACATGCTGAAGTACGACTCCGTGCACGGTCGTTTCGATGGCGACATCGCGGTGGACGGCGGCAATATGGTTGTGAACGGCAAGAAGATCCGCCTGACTGCCGAGCGTGATCCCGCCAATCTGAAGTGGAACGAAGTGGGCGCTGACATCGTCATCGACTGCACCGGTTTCTTCCTGACCACCGAATCCTGCGAAGCGCACATCAAGGCCGGCGCGAAGAAAGTGGTTCAATCGGCTCCCGCCAAGGATTCCACCCCGATGTTCGTCTATGGCGTGAACCACGCCCAATACGCAGGTGAGGCCATCGTGTCCGCCGCCTCCTGCACCACCAACTGCCTGGCGCCTGTGGCCAAGGTGTTAAATGACAACTGGGGCATCAAGCGCGGTCTGATGACCACCGTGCATGCTGCCACCGCCACGCAAAAAACCGTTGACGGCCCGTCTGCCAAAGACTGGCGCGGCGGTCGTGGCATTCTGGAAAACATCATCCCGTCCTCCACCGGCGCCGCCAAGGCCGTCGGCGTGGTGTTGCCGGAACTGAAAGGCAAGCTGACCGGCATGGCTTTCCGCGTCCCCACCTCCGACGTGTCGGTCGTTGACCTGACCGTCGAGTTGAACAAGCCGGCCACCTACGCCGAAATCTGCGCGGCCATGAAGGCTGCCTCCACCGGCGCCATGAAGGGCGTGCTGGGCTACACCGAAGAGAAAGTGGTCTCCACCGACTTCATCGGCAACAGCATTCCCTCCACCTTTGACGTCGATGCCGGCATCGCCCTGGACGACACCTTCGTCAAGGTGGTGTCCTGGTACGACAACGAGTACGGCTACACCTGCAACATGCTGCGCCTGGTTGAGCACGTGGCCAAGTAATTCAGCTTCAAGGTACAAGATGCAAGTTGCAAGGTTTTCCTTGCGACTTGCAGCTTTTAACTTGTATCTGGCGTTGTGAGCTTTAAGGTCTGGCGTGGATAAACCTCGCGCCAACCCTTAAACCTTACCTTCAGGAGAACCACATGGCTTTTATTCGCGTCACCGATCTCGATCTGGCAGGCAAACGTGTCTTCATTCGCTCTGACATGAACGTGCCCGTCAAGGACGGCAAAGTCACCTCCGACGCCCGTATTACCGCGTCGATGCGCACCATCGAACACTGCCTCAAGGCCGGCGCCAAAGTGATGGTGACTTCGCACCTTGGTCGTCCCACCGAAGGCGAGTTCAAGGAAGAGGATTCGCTTAAGCCGGTGGTGGACGTGATCGCACAGAAGCTCGGCAAGAACGTGCGCCTGATCCGTGAATGGACCGATGGCGGTTTCGATGTCGCTGACGGTGAACTGGTCGTGCTGGAAAACTGTCGCGTCAACAAGGGCGAAAAGAAAAGCGTTGATGAAACCGCCAAAAAATACGCTGCGCTGTGCGACGTCTTCGTGATGGACGCTTTCGGTACCGCGCACCGCGCCCAGGCTTCGACCCACGGCATCGCCAAGTTCGCCCCGGTGGCGGCGGCCGGGCTGCTGCTGACCGAAGAACTTGATGCGCTGGAGAAAGCGCTGGCCAACCCGGCGCGCCCGATGGTCGCCATCGTCGGCGGCAGCAAGGTCTCGACCAAGCTGACCGTGCTGGAAGCGCTGTCCGAAAAGTGCGAGCAACTGGTGGTCGGCGGCGGCATTGCCAATACCTTCCTCAAGGCAACCGGCAAGAACGTCGGTAAGTCGTTGTGCGAAGATGATCTCGTTCCCACCGCACAGGCGCTGATCGAGAAAATGACCGCGCGCGGCGCCACCATCCCGATCGCGGTTGATGTGGTGTGCGGCAAGAAATTCGATGCCAACGAGCCGGCCGTGCTGAAGGATGCCGGTGACGTGGAAGACGACGACATGATCTTCGACATCGGTCCGAAGAGCGCACAGGAACTCGCCGACATCATCATGAAGGCCGGTACCGTGGTGTGGAATGGTCCGGTCGGCGTGTTTGAATTCGACCAGTTCGGTGAAGGCACCAAGACCATCGCCATGGCGATTGCCAACACCAATGCCTTCACTCTGGCGGGCGGTGGTGACACCATTGCCGCGATCCAGAAATACAACATCTACGACAAGGTGAGCTACATATCCACCGCCGGTGGCGCCTTCCTCGAATACCTCGAAGGCAAGGTTCTGCCTGCCGTGGCCATTCTGGAGGAGCGGGCGAAGGGTTAAGGTCTCCACGGTAAAGCCCGGGAAGACAAAAACGTCTCCCGGGCTTTGTCGCTTCTTTTCCCCATCTCACGTACTGCTCAAACCATGATCCGCAGAACCAAAATCGTCGCCACCCTGGGACCCGCCTGTTCCGATCCAAAAATACTGGATCGCATGATGGAATCCGGCCTGGATGTCGTCCGCCTTAATTTTTCCCATGGCACGGCACAGGACCATATTGACCGGGCCGAACTGGTGCGCTCACTGGCGCGCGCGCGCGGCCGGGCTGTCGGGGTACTGGTCGATTTGCAAGGCCCCAAAATCCGTATCGGCAAGTTCAAGGACGGCAAGATCACGCTGGCCAAGGGCGACACCTTCACCCTGGATGCCGCCTGCGCCATGGGCGATCAAACCCGGGTAGGCCTGGATTACAAGGAACTCCCGAACGACGTCAGCCGGGGCGTGACCTTGCTGCTGGACGATGGCCGGATTGAGTTCTGGGTCGAAGAAGTCAAGGGCACGGAAATTATCTGCAACGTCGT
>CAYGMS010000211.1:0-1890 GCA_964350905.1 uncultured Thiobacillus sp.
GTTAACGTCAATACTACGTCACCATTGGAAGACGAAGTTTCGGGGGAAGGTCAGAGCCAAAGCAGCATGAACTCAAGGAAAAGCTTACAGAGAAGTTCTTTGGCCAACCGGATGCACCTGAAAAAGATGAACCAGTAACTCGGCATCAGCTGTTTGACCTGCTGTCTCAAGTGCTTAAGACCCTGACAAAGGCAAGATAGATAAAGTAGAAGAACACGCCTGCACTGCCCAAAAACTCTGGAACTACTGCGATGGCATGTGCTACGGCGACTACCCTTCGGCTTCGCTCAGGGCAGGCTCTGAACAACTCACCTATCTGCTGTTCCTGAAGATGGCCGACGAGCGCAGCCGGCCGCCCTATAACCAAGCCAGTCCGGTGCTTGCCGGCTATGACTGGCCCAGCCTGGTGAAGAAGGACGGCGACGAGTTGTTCGACCACTACCGCCACATGCTGGAGGAACTGGGCAAGCAGAAAGGCTTGCTCGGCCTGATCTTCACCAAGTCGCAGAACAATTTTGATTCGCGCCGCTTTGTTGCGGCGCTCACCCTGCGGGCGCCTGTCGGCGTCCAATCTCCAGTGGAGATTGTCAGGACCCGGCCAAGCTGCGGCGGCTGATTGTGGACCTGATCGAAAACGGAGTTTCAGTGCAGGCTAACGTGAGCAACGCGAACGTTTAGGCGCGAAGTGCCGGCCGAAGCTACAAGGAAACCTGGGTGTCGATGAGCGCCGATGTGAAGGGCGACGCCTACGAGGGCCTGCTGGAGAAGAACGCCGCTTTGATTTAAACCATGGCATCAAGTCTGGTGCGGGCCAGTACTTCACGCCGCGCTCGGCGTCATCATGGTCGGCACCATGCTTGGCGTAACCATGATCATGGTCAGCAGCAGTGCGCCATGATGATGATCACCACCATGGCGGCCATCCGGGGTGATGATGATTGACGGTTCGCTGTACCTGTTTAGGTTTGATCCATTTTGCAAACGCTGGGTTTGCATGGCCGCGCAAATTCAAACCGGCCGCGCTGTGGAAGATGTCTTGATGCATATATTAAGTGTGTAATTGTTCATTATATTGATGAACAATTACACTCAACATATATCTTTACTTGCCTGAAAAGTATATTATCTGTGCGAATATTCTTTCATAAGATGAACTACGACACATTGAGAATCAGGCATGGAACCCCTTAAAGGCTTGGGAAAAGCAGACCGGGAGCGCTTGTCGGCGGTATTGCGCGCGACAAAGGGCACGGTTTCGGTTGCGCAAGCGGCCGAGGTTCTTCGCCTGCCTGCGACACCCACGGCCAAAATGCTGGCGCGGTGGGCCAAGGCTGGCTGGCTATCGCGCGTTCGTCGCGGCCTTTACGTGCCAGTGCCGCTGGAATCCAGGACCTCGGATGTGCCGTTGGAGGACCCGTGGGTGATTGCCGCGCAGCTTTATGGGCCTTGCTACATCGGCGGCTGGAGTGCTGCCGAGTATTGGGACCTGACGGAGCAAATTTTCCGCACGGTGGTGGTGGTGACTGTACAGCGCCCCAGGGATCGGAACCCGACTATTAAACAAACCGACTTCCTGCTGCGGTCGGTGCAGGAGAAAGGCCTGTTTGGGCTGAAATCGGTGTGGCGGGGGCAGGTGAAAGTCGATGTTTCTGACCCGGCGCGGACGATGCTCGATATGTTGAGCGACCCACAACTGGGTGGGGGGATTCGCTCGACGGTGGACATGCTGAAGAATTACCTCAAGTCAGAAAAGAAAGACCTCGCCTTGCTGCTCGACTACGCAAGCCAGTTGGGAAACGGGGCAGTTTTCAAACGACTTGGGTTCTTGCTGGAGAAATTTTCCCCCGCTGACCAAGATGCAATTTCACAGTGTCGTGAACGGCTGACGAC
>CAYGMS010000211.1:1900-4603 GCA_964350905.1 uncultured Thiobacillus sp.
GGGGAGTAGCGCCTTGATTGATCGGCAGGAGGTCATGGATTTTTCGCGTGAGTTTGGACTCGCGTCGAATGTAATTGAAAAGGACTATGTGCTTGGCTGGATGCTTGCAGGTATTGCCGCGCATCCCGAGATTGGTCAAAGCTGGGTGTTCAAGGGCGGTACATGCTTGAAGAAATGCTTCTTCGAGACGTACCGTTTCTCGGAAGACCTTGATTTCACCCTTACCAATCCGGCGCATCTTGCAGAACCGTTTCTGCTGGCGACATTTAGTCAGATTTCCGAATGGATTTATGACCAGGCTGGCATTGAGGTACCCGCCAACAGCATCCGTTTCGAGGTCTATTCAAATCCGCGCGGCAATGCCTCGGCAGAAGGGAGAGTCGGTTATCGCGGTCCGATGCAGCGGCGCGGGGATGCGCCGCGCATCAAGCTGGATTTAACCGACGACGAGTTGTTGGTGTTGGAGCCCGCAACAAGAGACGTCCACCATCCTTATTCGGACAGGCCGGCGGATGGCATCCATGTTCGTTGCTATTCCTTCGAGGAGGTTTTTGCCGAGAAGATTCGTGCATTGGCAGAACGCGAGCGACCGCGTGATTTGTATGATGTGGTCCATCTGTTTCGCCACGATGAACTCAAGCCTGGGCGATCATTGGTGTTCAGCACGCTGGAACAGAAATGCGCATTCAAGGGCATAGAGGTGCCGACGATGGAGACCGTGGACAATCAACCCGCTCGGATCGAACTGGAAGCAGAGTGGGGAAACATGCTGGCGCATCAACTGCCAGTGTTGCCGCCATTTGAACAGTTCTGGCAGGAGCTTCCCGGCGTTTTTGACTGGTTGCATGGCGTCGCGGAAAAAATCGCCAGGCCGTCGCTTCAAGTGCCGACACACGGGGCGGGCGCGATGGATGAAACGTGGCGGCCGCCATCCATGTCTCATGCGTGGCACGCTGCGATACCCTTTGAGATCATTCGTTTTGCTGCCGCAAACCGGCTGTGCGTGGACCTGACCTATCAGGGTACCCGAAGGCTGATCGAGCCGTATTCTTTGCGGCGCACCCAAGCTGGAAATCTGCTTTTGTATGCGGTGAAACATGAGACAGGTGAACCGCGATCCTATCGGGTCGATAGGATTCAGGGCGCCGTGGCGACGCAGGTGTCATTCATTCCGCGATATCTGATTGAGTTGACACCCAGTGGGGTGATTTCTGCACCACCTGTGTCCAGCCGTGCTGCAACGAATTTTTCACCCATGACTAGCCGCCCTCGAACGGCCAGGCACTCGCTCATGCATAACGGCCCCAAGTACGTGTATGAATGCACATACTGTGGAAAGAAATTTAGGCGGAGTTCATATGATTCCGCATTGAAGCCACACAAAGATAAGAGCGGGTATCCCTGTCCGGGACGTACCGGCTTTCTCGTCGACACAAAATATTGAGTACCACCATGAGCCCATCCAACATCGTCCAAAAACTCTGGAACTACTGCAACGTCCTGCGCGACGACGGCATGAGCTACGGCGACTACGTCGAGCAGCTCACCTATCTGCTGTTCCTGAAGATGGCCGACGAGCGCAGCCGGCCACCATACAACCAAGCCAGTCCGGTGCTTGCCGGCTATGACTGGCCCAGTCTGGTGAAGAAGGACGGCGACGAGTTGTTCGACCACTATCGCCACACGCTGGAAGAACTGGGCAAGCAGAAAGGCCTGCTCGGCCTCATCTTCACCAAGTCGCAGAACAAGTTTCAGGACCCGGCCAAGCTGCGGCGGCTGATCGTGGACCTGATCGACAAGGAAACCTGGGTGTCGATGAGCGCCGACGTGAAGGGTGACGCCTACGAGGGCCTGCTGGAGAAGAACGCGCAGGACACCAAGTCTGGCGCGGGCCAGTACTTCACGCCGCGCCCGCTGATCCAGGCGATTGTCGACGCCATGGCGCTCCGGCCCGGCGAGGCGATCTGCGACCCGGCCTGCGGCACGGGCGGCTTTTTGCTGGCGGCCCACGACTATGTGGTGAAGCACTACCCCAACATGACGTCGGCGGAGAAGAGGAAGCTGCGCGGGGAAAGCTTCAAGGGCTGGGAGCTGGTGCAGGCCACCGCCCGGCTGTGCGCGATGAACATGCTGCTGCACGGCATCGGCAGCCAGGAGTTCGAACCGATTGCGGTGGGCGATTCGCTGGCCGCCGACCCCGGCGAGCGCTTCGATGTGGTGCTGACCAATCCGCCCTTCGGCAAGAAGAGCAGCACCACCATCGTGGGCGGGGAGGGCAAGGTCAGCAAGGAGCGTGACACCGTCGAGCGCGACGACTTCTGGGCCACCACCTCGAACAAGCAGCTCAACTTCGTCCAGCACGTGAAAACGCTGCTGAAGCAGAACGGCCGTGCCGCCCTGGTGCTGCCGGACAACGTGCTGTTCGAAGGCGGGGCAGGCGAGACCATCCGCCGCAAACTGCTGCACGACTGCGACGTCCACACCCTGCTGCGCCTGCCCACCGGCCTGTTCTACGCCCAGGGCGTGAAGGCGAACGTGCTGTTTTTCGACAAAAAGCCCGCCGCCGAAACCCCGTGGACCAGGAAGCTGTGGATCTACGATCTGCGCACCAACATGCACTTCACGCTCAAGACCAGCACGCTGAAGCGGGAAGCTGTTTGAAGACAAGCTTGAGATGCCCCTAATGCTTGCCATGATCTTCAT
>CAYGMS010000212.1:0-4598 GCA_964350905.1 uncultured Thiobacillus sp.
GCCCGGTTGAAATGGAAACCTGCCGGATCGAACGGGCGCAGCAGGCTTTCAAATTTCATCCCGCTGACGCGCGGCGGGCGCAGCGCGCGGATGGGGTTGTACATCGTCTCCCAGCGTCCGGCACGGCGGCTTTCCAGGCTGCCAAGATGGTCGAAGCCGATGGCGTGCAGCTTGAGAAATACCAGCACGTCGTCATCCGGATCGTTCAGGTTCTGGCCGCGCCTGAGCATTTCGGTCAGGGCGGCGGCGAGTTTTGCATGACGTGCCGACAAGGCGGGCGCGAGCCGTTTCCACAGGGCTGCGTCGTAGGCCGCATTGGCCAGCACCAGGATGTAGACGCCGAGGCTGCGATGGGCTGCAAGCATTGCGGCGAGCCCGTCGGCAAAGTCTTGGTCAAGCGTGGCGGCAGAAGCGAAGGGGGGCGGCATGGATGAAATGTGCGCATTGAGGCTGGCCGGCGACTATAGCCGATCTCTTCCCGAGTCCTGAAATAAAAAAGCCGCTGTTTTCAGGCAGCGGCCCTTTTTGCAATCCTGGACGGGAAGAGGATCAGCCGAAGCTGTCGGCGGTAATGCTCTTGTACCAGCCCTGTGCATAGTTCGCTTCCTGGCTGCGTTGCTGGGCGCCCGCGTCGGACGGACTGAGACCGCCTGCACCCTTGATCCCCTGGAGCTGACCATCGTCGCCCATGCGGTATACGGCGGCAATACTGATGCCGTAATCGGGACTGATGAGGCTGTAGCAGGTGTTGACGTGCGAGGGCTGCGGCGTGGGTACCTCGCGGAACAGTGAGACGATGGCGGCGGCGGTCATCTTGCCGATGTTGTTCGCCACATGACCTGATTTGGGCAGGGCACCGGCTACGGCGGAGTCGCCGATGACATGAATGTTAGGGATCAGGGTCGATTCGAAAGTGACCTGGTTGACAGGGCACCAGCCGGAATCATTGGCGAGCCCCGTATCGATGGCGAGCTTAGCCGCCCGTTGTGCCGGAATGATGTTGACCACGCTGCCCTTGTGCGTGGTGCCGCTGGCGGTCGTGACGGTCAGCGCCTTGGGATCGACGCTCACGATCTTGCCGCCATTGGACGCGGGCACCCATTCGATCATGTCGGGATATAACTGCTCCCAGGCCTGCGTGAACAGGGCTTGTTTGGAGAAGTTGTCCTTGGCATCGAGGATGAGGATCTTCGACTTGGGCTTGTTGGTCTTGAGGTAGTGGGCAACCATGCTCGCGCGCTCGGGCGGGCCGGGGGGGCAGCGGAAGGGCATCGGAGGCGGGGCCATGATGAAGGTGCCGCCGTCGGGCATCGCGTGCAGCTGCTTCTGCAGCAGCACGGTCTGCGGGCCGGCTTTCCAGGCGTGCGGCATGAGGAGGGTGGCTGCCTCGTCGTACCCTTCGATTTCACCCCATCTGAAATCGATGCCGGGAGACATGACCAGGCGGTCGTAGGCAAGGGATTTGCCGCTGGCGAGGGTGACCGTGCGCTTGCCGGCATCGACGCCGACGACGCGATCCGTCACCACGTTGACACCGTACTTGTTGCGCAGCGCCCCATAGCTCTGGGTCAGATCCTCGATCGTGCGTATGCCGCCCAGCATCCAGTTGCTGCCTGGACAGGCCACGTAGCTGGCGTTCTGCTCGATCAGGGTGACGTTGAGACCCGGTTCGTAGATGCGCAGGTATTTGGCGCAGGTGGCTCCACCGAAGCCGCCACCGATGACGATGATGCGGGGTGCGGCCTTGGCGGGTGCGCTTGATGAGACCTTGGGGGTCGATTCGCAGCCGGCGAGCCCGAATGCCGAGAGCGCACTGCCGGCGCCCAGCAGCTTGACAAAATCTCTACGCGAAATCTTGGACATGTTCATTTTCCCTTCTTCTGCAGATTGCCGAAATAGTTCGCGACTTCGACGATTTCCTCATCCGTGTAGCCGCTTGCATGACGCCCCATCACCGTTGAAGCGCGCTGGCCCGAGCGAAACCCTTTCAGGGTCACGATCATGCGCTCGGGCTGGATGTCATTGATGCTCGGGATGGTGCTGGGGCTTACGCCGTACGTCCCGTGGCAGGTGTAGCAGCTGGTGGCAATCACCTCGGCACGCGAAATGGTCTGGGCGCTTGCCGGGATGGCACTCGTCATCATCAAGGCGGCTGTGCAGCATGCCGCAATGCGGGCTTTGTTCATGGTTTCATCCTTCTCTTTCAGTGCTATTTTGATTGAGGGGAGTCGGGACTCGACTGGTTTTATAAATCCACGCCAAACTGCGTCTGCGTTCCAAGGGTTTGCTTTTTCGTGCCGGCTTTATAGGCGTCGAGCGATTCCTGCTGCGCGTGTTCCAATGCGGCCTCCTGATCCATTTTCTCCTTCAGCTCAGCCTGACGTATGCGTTCGGCTTCTGCGGCACGGGCGGAGGCTTCCCTGCGTGCTTTTTCCTGAGTTGCGGCGATCGCGTCGCGCTGCTTGGCCTCTTTGACAGCGGCCAGTGCGGCCTGCTCCTTTTCGGCCTGCTGCTGGGCGCGCTCGGCCTCACGCTTGCGCTCGGCGGCCTGTTTCGCCTCCAGGGCAGCGCGTTCACTGCGCAGGCGCTGCAGGCGCTCCTGAATGTCCTTTTGAAGCTGCTGGGCGGTTTGGCGCATCCGCTCGCCCGTCGCTTTGAGCGAGTCGTCGGATACGTCGGCCGTGGAGGGGGTTTCGGCATAGGCAGGGCCGCTGGCGTGCAGCAACAGAGCCAGACACGCGGCAGCGAATGGAACTGGTCGAAAAATATTCATATTGAATCCATCTGCAGGTGGAATACGCCACGAATCAGGGAGTTGGGCAAAACGGCCAGAAAACCCCAATTCTGTTGAGGATATATACGGAACTGCGCAGGGATTCTTTAATGTGCCGTCGGAAAAAGGCCGCCGGCGCGCCCTTGCGGGCGCAGGGGGATATTTCAAGGTGTGTTTCAGAGTTCGCCGTTGGCGCCGGCGCGCATCACATTGTCCAGTTTTTCGCGGATATCCAGCACGCCCTGGCGCAATTCCGGGGTGATGTCAGCCAGTTGGCCGGCCAGATTGAGCCGGGTTGCATCCCAGTCCAGGGTCATGACCCAGATGTTTTTGTCGGCATCCGTCATCACCACAATGCGGCAGGGCAGGAACACCGCGATTTCCGGGACGACCCGCAACAGATCGCGCGCCAGGGCAATGTCGCAGAAGCTGAGTATTTCAACACGCGGTGCGGTGGTGTCGTTCAATATCGCCTCGAAGTCCTTCGATATCGGGTTGCTGCCAATGAATTTCAGGTTGAGCTTGTTGGCGCGCAGCTTGATCGAATCGATGACCTCGTCGAACGATAGGCCGGGCTTGGCCTGGTATTTGACGGCAAAATAATTCATCGCCTCGCGTGCATCCATTTGCATGATGTTGTCCATCATGGGCATGGCCATCTGCAGCCAGCGTGCCCGTTCTTCAGGCGTGAGGATGCGGTTCATCTGGTAATCGCGATAGGGCGGCGGTGGAGCCTGCTGCATCAGCAGGGGGCCGTAGGGGGTTGGCGTGGCCTTGATCCAGCTTTGTCCAGACGATCCAGCAGGCTGGGCCTCAGGCGGAACAGCGGGGGACTCCGAGGCGAGCAGAGGGAGGCTGACGATCCAGATGAGGGCAATCGAAACAAGATGTGTCATGACCAGTCTCCTGTGGCGCGATCCCTTCATCCTACGCGTCACATTGCATGCGTCAAACAGGTGTCAGGCATGAGCGCGAAAGACATTTTCCAGCGCGGCCAGCTCAGTGGCGGCACCGGCAAAATCTTCATCCTTCAGACAGGCTTCGATACGAGCGGCGCCTTCATGGAAAACGGTAGCCATGACGCTGGCGGCTGCGCCTTTCAGGGCATGCGCTTCCTTGCGGGCTGTCTCGGCATCGTGTTGTCCGATGCTGTTTTTCAGTATGTCCAGACTGGCCTGGGTGGTGCTGGCGAACATGGCGGCCAGCTCGTCCACCAGTCCCGGATTGTCCGGGTAGCGCGCATGCAGCGCGGACAAGTTGAGCAAGGATACCCGGGCAGGAGCGGAATGGGGGACGTGCAGCCATTGTCCCAGCGCAGCCGCCAGCGCCGCTTCAGTGTAAGGCTTACTCAGGTAGTCGCTTGCGCCCGCCGCTAGACAGTCCTCGCGGAAGCCGGTGTTGGCGTTGGCGGTGAGGGCAATGACCGGAATATGACCGGCGTCGGTCGGCAGCTGGCGAATCCGCCGGGTGGCTTCCAGACCGTCCATTTCCGGCATTTGCCAATCCATCAGCACCAGATCGAAGGCCTGGGTTTCCAGCAGGCTCAATGCCTGCATCCCGCTGCCGGCGAGCGTGTGTTGCAAGCCCATCTCGCCCAATTGATGTGCCAGCACTTTCTGGTTCACCGGATGGTCCTCCACGATCAGAATATGTCCGTGTAGCTGTTTGACGGCGGGCGTGGGCAGATCGACCAGCGGCAGGGTGGTAGGCGAAAGCAGCAGCAGCAGGGTGAAGCTGCTGCCCTGATCGGGTGCGCTTTCGACGGTGAGTCGCCCGCCCATCAAGCCAGCCAGCTGCTGGCTGACGGCGAGCCCCAGCCCGGTTC
>CAYGMS010000213.1:0-4567 GCA_964350905.1 uncultured Thiobacillus sp.
AAAACATCCGTGCCATTCTCGAGTTCAAGCCCTACAACAAGGACGAACTCGAAGAGCATCTCAACAACCTGCTGGACGATCTGCATATCGCCCATCTGCGCGATGCGGCGGCTGCCAGCCTGTCCGGCGGCGAACGGCGGCGTGTGGAAATTGCCCGTTCGCTGGCGATCAATCCGCGCTTCATTCTGCTGGATGAACCGTTCGCCGGAGTCGACCCCATCGCCGTGCTCGACATTCAAAAAATTGTGCACTTCTTGATCGAGCGCGACATTGGCGTGCTCATTACCGACCACAACGTGCGCGAAACGCTGGGAATCTGCCACCGTGCATACATCATCAACGAAGGCCGCGTGTTGATTGATGGCACTCCCGACCTCATCATCCAGGATGACAGCGCCCGCAAGGTGTATCTGGGCGAAAACTTCCGCCTGTAATTGCGATTGTCGCGACCCGCTCGCGCCACCTATCCCTCAAGTCGGCATGATTTTTGCCGTATTCAAGTTCCATGAAGCACAGCCTCCAGCTCAAGATTGGTCAGCACCTTACCCTGACCCCCCAACTGCAGCAGTCGATTCGACTGCTGCAGTTGTCTACGCTGGAGCTGAATCAGGAACTCGAGCAAATGCTCCAGGACAACCCGTTGCTGGAACGCGAAGAAGAGGAGGAGGCCCGCCTCGCATCGGAAGAGCCTCCCGCCCATACGGCCGAGGCTGAAGCCCAGACCACGGAAACACCCCAATCAGAGCCCCCGGAACCCGACGCCTCGGCATCGCTGGATGACGCAGACTGGAACGACTACAGTGCGGCCGGCGGCGATGATGAGGACAGCGACTACGCAGAAGGCTCGATTTCAGGGGCCAGCCTGCGCGAACATCTGTTGAATCAATTGATTGTCAGCCCGCTTACGCTGCGTGACCGCACCCTGGTTGCCACCTTGATCGATGACCTGGACGAAGCCGGGTTTCTCACCCAGCCACTGGCCGACATCACCGCCAGTCTGCAGGGGGAACTCGAGGAACTTGAACCCGAAGAAGTCGAAACTGCGCTCAAGCATCTGCAAAACATGGACCCAACCGGTGTCGGCGCGCGCGATCTGGCTGAGTGCCTGACCCTGCAACTGCGCGCGTTGCCAGCCACCACGCCCGCTCGCGACGCCGCCATGCGGCTGACCACGCACTATCTTGATCTGCTGGCCGCACGCGATGTCGGCAAGCTCAAGAAAATGCTCGGTATCGATGACCTGGCATTGCGGACGGCACGTGCGCTGATTCTTTCACTCAACCCGCGACCGGGTGCGGCATTCAGCACTGAGGAAACGCATTACGTCATTCCCGATGTCTATGTACGCAAGATCAAAGGCATGTGGATTGCCAGTCTCAATGCCGACGCCATGCCCAAGCTGCGCGTCAACCGGGTCTATGCCGACATCCTGGCACGTCACCGTGAAGGCAATAGTGGCCAGCTTGCCAGCCAGCTCCAGGAAGCACGCTGGCTGATCAAAAACGTACAGCAGCGATTTGACACCATCCTGCGGGTTTCGCAGGCCATCGTCGACCGCCAGAAACAATTCATCGAGCATGGAGAAGTCGCCATGCGGCCACTGGTGCTGCGCGAAATTGCCGAGGCCGTGGAACTGCATGAATCGACCATTTCGCGCGTCACCACGCAAAAATTCATGATGACGCCGCGCGGCCTGTACGAACTCAAGTATTTCTTTGGTAGCCACGTTTCCACCGACAGCGGCGGCGCCTGCTCCTCAACCGCCATCCGGGCGCTGATCAAACAGCTGATTGCGGCCGAAAATGGCAAAAAACCACTATCCGATGGCCAGTTGGCTGAAGTTCTGGGGCAGCAAGGCATCGTGGTCGCCCGACGTACCGTCGCCAAATACCGTGAATCACTTCAAATCCCGCCCGCTAACATGCGGCGCGCACTTTGAACACAAGAATATTCGAGCCGTTTCAGGCTAAAGCGCCTTGCCGTGCTTGAATGTGTTCCACTTTCGTCCCACAATGAAGCCGAGCAACACATCGCTCCTGAGGCCGGGATGGAATGCTGGTTTTCAGTTTTTTTCAGACTTAAGGAGGCCCTATGGATTTAACGATTTTCGGTCATCACCTCGAAGTAACCCCGGCTATCCGCGAATACGTTTCCGAAAAGCTTGGCCGTGTGAACCGCCACTTCGATAACGTCATCAACATGACCGTCACCATGCAAGTGGAAAAGCTGGTGCACAAAGTAGAAGCCACCCTCCACGTCAAGGGCCATGATTTCCACGCCCGCAGCGAAGATGGCAATATGTACGCCGCAATCGACCTCCTGGCTGACAAGCTGGACCGCCAGATTGTCAAGCACAAGGAGAAAATTTCGAACGTGCATCAGGGCAGCGGTGGTTTGAAGCACCAGCAGCCAACAGAAAGTGAAGTCTGATAGCCGACCGGCTGTATGAAACAAATTGCCCGGGGCGGTTTGTCGCCGCCGGGCGTATAATTTCCAGGCGCCGGATTTCTTAACCGGCTGTGTAACTGGCATGAACCTAATCGCCCCCCTCATTACCCCCGAAACCACCTTGCTGGACATGCGTTTCAGCAGCAAGAAGAAACTGTTCGAACACGCTGCCGATTTGTTTGCCCAGGCGCATGGGCTCAAGACCGCCGATATTTTCACCAGCCTGTTTGAACGTGAACGGCTGGGATCGACCGCGCTGGGCTGCGGGGTCGCCATCCCGCATGGCCGCATCAAGGGACTCAAGGATGCATGCGGCGCGTTGTACCGGCTGAGCACGCCGCTGGAGTTTGACGCGCCCGACAACCAGCCGGTGTCCCTGTGTTTTGTTTTACTGGTCCCTAAAGACGCAAATGAGCAGCACCTGCAAATTCTGGGTGAACTGGCGCAACTCTTTGGTGACGAGGTCATGCGCACGAAAATGCTGGGCACGGCCACCTCACCCGAATTGATCGCGCTGATTGGCGCATGGACGACCTGACCCACGTAACAGTCGAGGCGTTGTTCCGCGATATGTCGGAACAACTCGACCTGCAATGGGTGGCGGGACGCAAGGGTGGTTACCGCACGCTCTCGTCGGAAACCATACAAAAACCCACGCTGGCCCTGATCGGCCATCTGAATTTCGTCCACCCCAATCGCGTGCAGGTATTGGGATGTGCTGAAATGGATTACCTGCGCAACTTGCCTGACCCTGAGTTGAAAGATGCCATCGATCATCTGTTCTCAACCGAACTCGCTGCCATCATTATTTCCAACGGTGAAACGGTCCCGGCAGCCTTGAGCGACAATGCCGAGCGGACTGACACCCCCCTGTTCACGTCTGCTCTGGCCAGCCCGGTGCTGATGTCCTATCTGGGGCACTATTTGACGCAACGCCTGGCCGAGGCCACGTCGATTCATGGTGTATTTCTTGAGGTGCTGGGCACCGGCGTGCTCATCAAGGGGAACGCCGGAGTCGGCAAAAGCGAACTGGCCCTGGAACTCATCACGCGTGGCCATCGCCTCGTCGCCGATGATGTGGTCGAGCTTAAACACGTCGCCCCCAAAACCCTGGAAGGCTGCAGCCCGGCGTTGATCCGCGACTTTCTGGAAGTGCGTGGTCTGGGCATACTCAATATCCGCTATCTGTTCGGTGAAACCTCGGTCAAGCGGCAAAAGAATCTCAAGCTCATTGTCGAGCTGGTGCACCCGCACGAAGTCGGTGAAACCGGCCTCAACCGGCTCGACATGGTAGCGTCGACCGTCCCCATCCTCGGCGTGGACATCCCCAAAGTGCGCATTCCAGTTGCAGCAGGCCGCAATCTGGCTGTCCTGGTTGAGGTGGCCGTGCGCAATCACATTCTCAAAAGCCGCGGCATCAATCCGGTCGAACAATTCATCAAGCGTCAGCAAGCCGCCATCAACGGGGAAAGTTGAAAATGCAGATTGTTCTGGTTTCCGGGTTATCCGGATCAGGTAAAAGCATCGCCATCGCGGTACTGGCAGATATCGGCTATTACTGCGTCGACAATCTGCCGCTGGCCATGCTCCAGCCGCTGGTCGACTATCTGACACAGGCCGGTCATACACGTATTGCGATTGCCATTGACGCCCGCAGCAGCACGAATTTTGTGCAGTTCCCGGAAATTGCGGAGTCCCTGCGCAGCCAGGGCGCCGATCTTCGGGTGGTTTACCTCGAAGCGAAAACGCTGACCCTGGTTCAACGTTTTTCCGAGACGCGGCGCCGCCACCCGCTATCCAGCGACACGGTTTCACTGCAGGAAGCCATTCAGTTCGAACGCGAAACGCTGGCCGACATCGCCCCGCTGGCGCACCGCATCGACACCAGCGACCTCTCCGCCTCGGCCTTGCGGCTCTGGATCAAGGATCTGATCGGCCAGGATCGCTCGCGCATCACCCTGCTGTTTGAATCATTCGGCTTCAAGCATGGCATTCCGCTCGACGCTGATCTGGTATTTGATGTGCGCTGCCTGCCCAACCCGCATTACGTCGCCGAGCTGCGCCCGCTCACCGGTCGCGACCAGCCGGTCAAGGACTATCTGGAAGCCAGCCCCAACGC
>CAYGMS010000214.1:0-4515 GCA_964350905.1 uncultured Thiobacillus sp.
TCACGAAGGGGTCGGTATTGTTGAAGAAGTCGGTAGCGCAGTGAGTCGCTTTAAGGAAACGCTGAACAAGTCCTTCGACAGGCTCAGGACGAACGGTAAGTAGTTGATTTCGTTCGTGGTGAGCTTGTCGAACCACACGGAAAACCAACTTGTTCAGCGTTTCCCTAGCCCCTTTTATTCTTCGTTTATCGTGAAGACCGAGCCCGGTTGGCGGATTTTTACCGTATTTTCACTGGAAAACTAGGTTTGTCTGAATTACCCCTGCACTCTCATGCCGTGCCCAGCATCGAACGAGACGCCTCGGCACTCGGGTCGAGAAGACCATGCGAGGACGCAACAATTGAGCTGGCCGCGACCCAGAATACGAATTGAATCGAAGGCTTGCTGGACCTGTGGCGAAGCAGCCTGTGAGCAACCAGCGCCCCCGGCCAGCCGCGCGGCAGTTCAGGCCTGCTCGCGACGAGACCGCACTGCGCGTGCCAACGCCTCCAGAACCGGAATCGTTTGCTCGAAGCTGATGCAGGCATCCGTTATCGAAACCCCGCGCTGCAGCGGCTGGCCGGCCACGATGTCCTGACGGCCTTCCTTCAAATGACTTTCAATCATGACACCTACAATCCGGCGGTCGCCAGCGGCCACCTGTCCGGACACGTCAGTCGCCACCTCAACCTGACGTTGGTGCTGCTTGCTGGTGTTGGCGTGAGACACGTCGATCACGACCTGCTCGCGCAGGCCTTGGGCACGCAAAAGAGAGCACGCGTCATCGACATCCGCGGCAGAATAATTGGGCTGCCTGCCGCCACGCAAAATGACATGCACGTCGTCGTTGCCGCGCGTTTCGAAAATCGCGGCTTGCCCTGTCTTGGTAATGCCCATGAACGAATGCGGCGCGCGCGCGGCAAGAATGGCATCAGCCGCCACTTTCACCCCGCCATCGGTCCCGTTCTTGAATCCGACCGGACACGACAACCCCGATGCCAGTTGCCGGTGCGTTTGGCTTTCGGTGGTGCGTGCCCCGATCGCACCCCAGCTCACCAGGTCACTGATGAACTGTGGACTCAGCAGATCGAGGAACTCTGTCCCAACCAGCAACCCAAGCTCAAGCACATCCAGCAGCAGCCGGCGCGCCAGCTCGAGCCCTTCGTTGATGGCAAATGAGCCGTCCAGGTGCGGGTCGTTGATGTAGCCCTTCCAGCCCACCGTGGTCCGTGGTTTCTCGAAATAGACGCGCATCACAATCAGCAGATCATTGGCATGCGCATCAGCCTGGACCTTCAGGCGGCGCGCATATTCCATCGCCTGATCGTGGTCGTGGATAGAACACGGACCAACGACAACGATCAGTCGGTCGTCCTGGCCATGCAGCACGCGTGAAATCGCTGCCCGGCTTGATTCCACCATCGCCCGAGCCTCCGGGCTGGTCGGCAGCGATTCTTGCAGCGAGGCCGGCGTGATGAGCGAACGCACCGCCTTGATGCGCAGGTCGTCAATGTGGGGTGTATCAGGAGTCGCCATAGAGTTAGGTCACAAGACAATTGCATGTAAACACTTCAACACTAGACCCCAATCCCCAAAATAAAGAATAAATGGTGTCTGAGCCTATTTATTTTCTCGTCGCGCTTCCATTCGCTCAATCCAGCGCGCTTTTTAGCGAATGCCACTGGATCGGCGCGGGCTGCGTGTTCTCCAATACCTCGGCCTGCTTGCGTTTGGCGTATTCCTCCGCACGCTGCATGAATTTTTTGAGATCGGCGTTGGCGACGCGGGTCTGTTCCTCCATCTCGTCGGCGGTCAGAGGCGCGTCGATCAACTGCACCTCGATACGCAGAACGGCAGGATATTTTTCGGTCAGCGCCTGCAGGATCGCGTCGAGCTTCTTGCCGGGCACACCGTAACGTAGCTTCGTGGTGAGAAACAGCCGCAAAATTGCCCCGTCGCCCGGGTTGGCGCGGTTGTTGATCACCGCCGCCTCCTTCTGCAGCCAGCCACGCAGCCGCAGCGGCGTGATCTCGACGCCGGGGTTCAAGATGGCGATGTGGATTCGTCCCGAAGCCATGGGGTACTCCTGTGATGCAAAAGCGGCATTGTGCAGAAGATTTGCGGGCAGGGCCAACCCGAGGAGGCAAGCGTGTCTGACTCCATTTTCGTGGAGCGAAGGGGGTATGGTCGGAAACCGTGGTCTGTCCCCTATTGTTGCTGGAACGCGACGCAAGCAAATGCGTGATTGCAAGACCTGACCCCGATGCCTCGCGCTCCCGTATTGTCTCGGCTTGACCCTTTTACTTTAATGCACCACGGAGGTCGGTAACTAGTAGTGCATTAAGGCTCGAAATGTCACGCTCGAATTCACTTTCCCACCAGTCTGGTATCTCGTTTCTGTGATTTTCCAAAAATGAAATTACATAATTCGGCAGGCGCTGATGGATACCACGAATGGGATCATTTGAATTGCTTTGGTCTGGAAGTGGGGCGGAGTCCTCAGGGTAATAGTGCAAGAAATAGTCTCTATGGTCACCTGGTTTTGTACAATATAATAAGCACGAAAGTGGATTTGAAATATTTAACAAGTCAGAATCTGAAATTGATTTTGGTCCAGCCATTATGAATTTTGTATGAATCGCATGGCCACCTGCGATAAATGCCCCTTCACTCATTGTCCCTTTGGGGCATTGTGTTGACGCGGCGATTCCAGAATACATTGCATACAGTGGAATGGAGTTTGTTGCCTTTGCATCACTCAGCAGCTTGTCGATTTGGAGCCCATATTTATTTGTTCTAGCTATGTCCGGATAGTGATTGTGTTTAGGCTGCAACTTCTTAGCTTGGATTCGCAACCTGATATTGTGCTGGGGCAGTAATAACCACCACTCCCAATCGGCGCCCGTTTGCCTCGCTTCCTCGTGCCTAGTGAAAGCGCGGTATAGAAAATTTGTCGAGTTTTTAGATACGTCATATAGCAACCAATCAGTGAGGGACTCTTCTTTTACGCCTGGCTGACCGGCAAGCCACGTGCGTATGTATTTTGATGAGGCCTCAAGAATTTGGCAGTCTGTATTGTTCATGGTCGTGAAATGCCTAGTTCTTGTTTATGCGCCGGTGAGCAGTGTGAAACCGGCGCCGATGAGTGGACTCCCCCCTGTTTAGTAGGCATCCCGGGCCTATGATTTCAGCATAGGAGGAGTGCCATGAGTTCGCAGAGATTTACCCCGGAGTTTAAAGAAGAAGCGGTTCGGCAGGTGCTCGACCGCGGTTATTCGGTTGCCGAAGTATCTGCCCGGCTGGGTGTTTCAACCCACAGTCTTTACAAGTGGGTTAAGGCGGTTACACCGGACAAGACAGAGAAGCAGGTGGCCGAACTACTCGAAGCCAAGAGTGAGATATTGCGTTTGCGGGCACAAATGCGTCGCGTGGAGGAAGAGCGCGATATCCTAAAAAAAGCCGCGCGGTACTTTGCCAGGGAGCCCGAGTGAAGTACCGCTTCATCAACGAGCATCGTCACGAGTTTCGAGTTGCCACGATGTGCCGGGTATTGCACGTGGCACGGGCTGGGTTCTACGCGTGGTTACATAAGCCGATGTCTGATCGCGCCATCGAAGACCAACGTCTGCTTGGCGTGATCCGTGATTCTTACACGGCTAGTGGCGGCGTATATGGCGCCTTGCGGGTCTTCGGAGATCTGCGCGAAGCAGGTGAATCCTGCGGCAAACATCGGGCCGCCAAGATCATGCGCGCCAACAAGATCAAAGCCGTGCGCGGCTACAAATCACCACGTCGGATTGCAGGCCGGCCTTCGATCATTGCGCCCAATCGGCTCAATCGCCAGTTCACTGTCGATACACCGGATCGTGTCTGGGTCACCGACATTACCTATCTGCGCACCTGGCAAGGCTGGTTGTATCTGGCCGTGGTGATCGATCTGCACTCGCGCAAGGTGGTCGGCTGGTCGATGAAGCCGACCCTGGCTCGTGAGTTGGTCTTGGATGCGTTACTCATGGCGTTGTGGCGCAGAAAACCAAGCCAATCGGTCATCGTGCACTCAGATCAAGGGTCGCAATACGGAAGTGATGACTGGCAGCGCTTCTGCCACTCACACCAGTTGCAACCCAGCATGAGCCGGCGTGGCAATTGCTGGGACAATGCAGTGGCCGAGTCCTTCTTCAGTAGTCTTAAGAAAGAACGCATCCAGAAACGTATCTACAAGACACGCGATCTGGCTCGTGCGGATGTCTTTGACTACATCGAAGTCTTTTACAATCGGAATCGCCGTCACAGCCATCTGGGCGGCGTCAGTCCCGAGGCCTTTGAACGGGCGTCGGCGTGAGGCTCCGGTTTGTCTACTGTTCTAGGGGTAGTCCAGATTTGGTTTCAAGGACACGCTGATTAATTCGTCATTCCAGCCTTTGCTGGAATGACGAATCGTGGATAAATCAGTGTTTCCTTGACGGAAGTGGTATGACGAGCAAGCGTTATACGGAAGAATCCAGGGTTGAAGTGGTCAAGCAGGTTATGGAACGA
>CAYGMS010000215.1:0-4509 GCA_964350905.1 uncultured Thiobacillus sp.
ATATTGCACGCGGCCTGGCTGATGAGCCGCAACAGAAACCAGGCCAGCGCGATAACGATGATCGTGTCGCGGGTGGGAACGACGAAATCCATCACGGGCGTGCCGAGGTGGCGGTGCACGATCTGAATGGCGAAGTTTGCGCCGGTGACCCACAGGATCAGCGTCAGCGGTTTGCGGGTGGCCTTGATCAGGGCGTCGTCCCAGACTGAGGCGGTTCCCGACGCGATCTTTTCGATCTTGCGCAGCAGATGATAGGCTGCGACGTTGACCGCGATGATGGCGGCTATCACCATCATGACCTGAAGGAGCCAGGGCTCGGTCAGAAAGGAAAAACCGAATTGCTGTGCCAGATTATTCATAAGCAGGGTGTGGGGTACGGTTGATCAAGGGGATGGCAGAGCACCTTAAAATAGTGAAGGTCATGCGCATTTTCTGCACGTGGTACGAAACGCCAAGCGTAAAACAGACGCTCCGGGTAACACGGGTAAGGATAACAGCATGGCTGGACTGGGTTGTACATGGCCCAATCCGACAGCTTTTCCCGCTGCCGTGAACCGGACGCAGCGAATCCGCCGGACAAGTGGGGCATACAAGCTGTACCGCGAAAAAACTGGTTCATTTGTACTGTCTCACGAACATGTTTTGACGGTACACATGACGGCATCTGTCGCCTATGCTTGCGCAGTTCAAAAATAATGACTACAGCCTGTATGGCACGCTCTGCCTCTCCTCTAACCGATAGCCGCATTCGCCAGGCCAGACCGACAGACAAGCCGACCAAACTGGCGGATGGCGGTGGCATGTATTTGCTGCTGCGGCCGGATGGGTCGCGCTACTGGCGGCTGGATTATCGTTTTGACGGCAAGCGCAAAACCCTGGCGCTGGGGGTATACCCGGAAATTTCACTGGCCGTGGCACGCAAGCGGCGTCAGGCAGCCAAGGAATTGCTGGCCAGCGGGTACGACCCCGCCGCAGTAAAAAAGGCGAGCAAGGCCATCCACAAGCAGATCTCGGTGGGTGATGAACAGGCCTACGCCCTGGCCATCATTGGCGAAGGCGTGTGGGATTGGGAACTGCGCGGCGGGCGGGTTCGACATAACGCTCAGTGGGCGCGCCTGATGGGGCTGGATGCACAGCAGGCTGAGCACACCTGGCAAGAGGCGCTTGATTGCCTGGCCGAGGACGAGCGCGATGCGGTGAGGCAGGCCATCCAGGACTGCCTGGCAGGCAGGGCCCCATTCGAACATGAGCATCGCATTGTGCACGCGGATGGCCGCGTGGTCTGGGTGCTGAATCGCGGCGAAGTGGTGGAGCGCGATGCGCATGGCAAGCCTGTGCGCATGGTGGGCAGCCTGCGCGAGATCACCGAAGAAAAGCGCAAGACCCTGGTCATGCGGCGGCGTAATTCGCTGCTGCAAACGATTGCAGCCGTGAACGAGATGCTGATGGCGGATTTGCCCGAGCCGGAACTGATGTCGCGCATCTGCCTGGAACTGATTCGGGACGACCTGTTTTGCATGGCCTGGATCGGCATGCTGGACGCAGCGGGCGTGACGGTGCGGCCAGTTGCCGAGGCTGGCTTTGTACAGGGTTACCTCGATCAACTGGATATCCGCTGCGATGATTCACCGCAAAGCCAGGGCCCGACCGCAACCGCCATTCGTACGGGTATCACCGTCATCAATGACGACTCGCTGAACAACCCGCAGTTTGCGCCCTGGCGTGAACGCGCACGCGAACAGGGATACGGTTCATCCGCCGCCACACCGTTGCGGCTGCATGGCCGGATTGTGGGCGCGCTCAATGTGTATGCCGCCGAGCCACACAGTTTTGGCCCGGGCAAGGTCATGCTGCTGGAAAAACTGGCCACCGACCTTGGCATGGCGATTGGCCATCGTGCTTCACTGGTAGCGCTGCGCGAGAGCGAGGAACGATTCCGCCTGCTGCTGGATGGCTCACCCGAAGCCATCTTCGGCGTCGACACGCAAGGCGTGTGCACCTTTGTGAACCCGGCGTGCCTCAGCATGCTGGGCTACACAGAAGACGAATTGATCGGCCATTGCCTGCATCCGCTGATCCATCACACCCACCCGGATGGGCGGCCCTATCCAAAAGAAGAATGCCACGTTCGTCGTTCCACCCTGCAAGGCAAGTCTGTCCATGTCGATAGCGAAGTGCACTGGCGCAAGGATGGCACCAGTTTCCCGGTGGAATACTGGTCGCAGCCCATGTACCGTAACGGCGAACTGATCGGCTCGGTCGTCAACTTCATTGATATCACCGAACGCAAACGCGCCGAAGAGGCATTGCGCGAAAGTGAAGCACGTTTTCGGGCGATGGCGGAGCATTCCGCCGACTGGATCTGGTCCCTCGACTTGCATGGTCGGCGTATCTATAGCAACCAGCGCGGCGCAGCCAACCTTGGTTTGACGGATGAAGAATTTCTTGCACGGGATTGCAAAAGCCTACTGCACCCGGATGACCTGATGTTGTTTCGGGAAACCATTGACACCGCCACAAATGCCGGGCAGGGGTGGACAAATGTCGTGCTGCGCTGGCGGCACCGCAATGGCCAATACCGCACCCTTGAGTCCAATGCCTCGCCCCTGTTTGACGATGCCGGGAAATTAATGGGCTTTCAGGGCGTGGATCGCGACATTACCGAACGCAGGCAGGCCGAGGAACGCATCGAATTTCTGGCACACCACGATGCGCTGACCGGTTTGCCTAACCGCATATTGCTGCGTGACCGTTTCGAGCATGCCGTGGCCATGTCCGAACGTGCACGTTCGCGGGTGGCAATGTTGTATATCGACCTGGATAACTTCAAGGTCGTCAACGACACGCTGGGGCACGCGGCAGGTGACCAGTTGTTGCTGGAAGTCATGGCGCGTCTGTCCCGCTGCACGCGTGAAAGCGACACCATCAGCCGCCAGGGGGGAGACGAATTCATCCTGTTGCTGAACAATGTGTCGGACCTGGAAACGGTGGAACGGATAGCCAACGATATTCTCGGCCAGCTGGCCGAACCGGTGGAGATCAACGGCCATGTTCTCAATGCCGCCAGCAGTATCGGCATTGCGATTTATATGGACGACGGCAGCGATTTTGACAGCCTGCTGCAAAAGGCCGATGCAGCGATGTACAACGCCAAAGGCGCTGGCCGCAATACCTACCGTTTCTTCAATGAACAGATGAACGTACAGGCGCATGAGCACCTGCTGCTGCAGAATCGTCTGCACCAGGCACTGTTCCGGGCCGAATTTTATCTGCTGTACCAGCCCCAGCTTGAAACGCGTACGGGCCGGGTTATCGGTGTTGAAGCCTTGCTGCGCTGGAAAAATCCTGAACTGGGCGAGGTGGTGCCAGCGCGCTTTATTCCGGTGGCCGAGGAGTGCGGATTGATCGTGCCGATCGGCGCCTGGGTGCTGGAGGAAGCCTGCCGTCACGCACAATCGCTACGCCAGGCCGGATGGCCCGATCTCTCCATGTCGGTCAACCTGTCGGCCATGCAGTTCCGGCGAGCCGGACTGATCGAAACGGTATCGGGTGCACTCGAACGAAGCGGCTTGCCAGCCCATCTGCTGGAACTGGAACTGACCGAATCCATCCTGCTGCAGGACGTGGAAAACAACCTGGAAATGGTACGCCAGCTCAAGTCCTTGGGGGTGCGGCTATCGATCGACGATTTTGGTACCGGTTATTCATCGCTGAGTTACCTCAAGCGCTTTGCGGTGGACCGGCTGAAAATTGACCGTTCGTTCGTGCGCGACATCAGCACCGATCCGGACGATGCCGCCATCGTTCGGGCAGTGATCCAGCTGGCGCGCAGCCTGCGTCTGGGCATCATCGCCGAAGGCGTGGAAACGCAGGAACAACTGGCATTCCTGCGGGAGGAAGGCTGCGATGAAATGCAGGGCTTTCTGTTCAGCCGCCCGTTACGCCCGCATGCCCTGAAGCTTTTCCTGCGCGATCATCTGGCAGGGTCTGTGGCGACGGATACTCCGGCACACTGACGCCCTCGCGTTGTGGCCAGTCACACCCTATGCTGAAAAGGTTGTCGTTACCGTGAGGAGGCACCATGAGTCACAAACACCAGAGTCTGTTGCGTTCCATTTTCGAGGGACCGGTCAGCGGCAATGTGCACTGGCGCGAAGTCGAATCCATGCTGACGCATCTGGGCGCCAGGATCGAACCCCATCACGGCGCACTGTTCCGGGTCGAACTGAATGGCGTCGAGGGATTTTTACATCACCCGCACAACAGCAACACCTGCAGCAAACAGGAACTGCGCCATGTGCGCGACTATCTGTCGTCGGCAGGCGTGAGTCTGTCGCAGAGTCATGCCGATCAACAATAAGCTGCGCCGCAAACTGCTTCCCGGTGTGTTGGCCGGGCTGTTGTTCGTGATGCCCGCCGCTTCCGTTGCCCAGACGGATGGCACGGTCAGCGGTGACAAGGCCACCGACATGGTGGTGGACGTGGTGGTGATGCGGCCGCTCGGGCTGG
>CAYGMS010000216.1:0-2972 GCA_964350905.1 uncultured Thiobacillus sp.
ACCATCTTGGCTTCGAGTTCATTGAGGCGTGCTTCCATCATGGTGCAGACGCGCGTAACAGCGGCGTCACCAGTTTTTCCAGCCGGGGATAATGCACCTGACCGGCGATTTTGTGGCGGATATGGCCTTCTGCATCGACGATGAACGAGGTGGGCACGCTGCCGACATGGCCGAACGCAGCCGTCACGGACGGGTTGGTGGGCGCAGCCATGAAGGCGTAGTCCTTGTCCTTCATCCACGCGGCGATTTTCTCGGGCGTGTCGTCGATGCTGATCGAGATGACTTCAAAGCCCTGGTCACGATAGTCCTGCCAGAACGAATCGATGGCGGGCTTTTCCTTGCGGCAATAGGGGCACCAGGTCGCCCAGAAGTTCACCAGCACGACTTTCCCCTTGAGGCTGTCGCTGCTCAGCGCCTGGTTGTCAGGCAGGGTGACTTGCCAGGCGGGCACTTCGCGGTTTTCCTCGCTGACATCGGCGGGCGGACGAAACCACAGCCAGGCGATCAAACCCAGTAAAATCAGGGTCAGCGGACTTGGCGTCCATTTCTTCAAGGTTTGTTTATCCATGTTGTGGCTGAAATCGTTTCATATCGTGATGGTGGTGAGCTGGTTTGCCGGCCTGTTCTATCTGCCGCGCTTGTTCGTCAATCTGGCGATGGAGTCGAATGACGCCGCTTATGACCGCCTGTTGCTGATGGCGCGCAAATTGTATCGCTTTGTTTCACCCATCATGTGGCTGACGCTGATTACGGGTACCTGGCTGTGGCTGGCGTATTTTCCGTTCAGCATGAACTGGATGTGGGTAAAGCTTGGGTTGGTCGCAGGTCTGGTTGGCTACCACCTGGTCTGCAAAAGCCTGCTGCGCGCATTCGAAGCCAGACAGAACACAAAATCACATGTTTGGTTCCGCTGGTTTAATGAAATTCCGGTGATCGTGCTGCTGGTGGTGGTGCTGCTGGTGGTGCTGAAGCCGTTTTAATCTTTTTTTTCATCCGCGAAGGACGCGAAGGGGCGCGAAGAAAACCTCAAGAAATATTGGTTTTTTACTTCGCAATTCTTCGCGTCCTTCGCGGATAAATGTTTTTGAAAGCCCCACTTGAAACCCGAATCTCGTCGTAAGCCCCCGCATCCCGTCCGCCCCGAGCGTGAGGCGTTGCCACCAGCCAGCCACTTTGCTACCTGTCCGCGTGGACTGGAGGCCTTGCTCGAAGCCGAACTTCAGGCTGCAGGGGCAACCATTGTGCGCCAGGTGCCTGCAGGCGTGCTGTTCATGGCGGATGCTGCCAGCGAGATGCGGGCCAACCTCACCTCGCGTATCGCCACCCGCATCTTGCGCAAGGTGGGGTACACCCGCTATCACAAGGAAGAGCACATCTATCGTGCTGCACTCGACCTGCCGTGGCCGGAGTGGTTCGATGTCAAGAAAACCATTGCGGTGAAAGTCGGTGCGCAGAATGCGCCGCTGAAAAGCCTGAACTTCATTACGCTCAAGATCAAGGACGCGATTTGCGACCGCTTCCGCGAGGAAACACGCGAGCGTCCGAGCGTGGACACCGAATCGCCCGATGTGCCGGTGTATGCCTTCTTTACGTCGGACGCGGTCACCTTTTATCTCGACACCAGCGGCGAGCCGCTGTTCAAGCGCGGTTTCAAGCGCGAGGCGAGCGCGGCATCGATCAAGGAAAACCTGGCAGCGGGGTTGCTGATGCTGTCCGGCTGGGTACCGGGCACGCCACTGCTCGACCCGATGTGCGGGGCCGGCACCATTCTGCTCGAAGCAGCGGACATGGCGCTGAACCGTGCGCCGGGCCGCGGGCGCCATTTTGCGTTCGAGCACTATCGTGATTTTGATGCGGCATTATGGAAGCGCATCAAGAAGGAAGCACAAGCCCAGGAAAAACCGCTGGCGAAGCTGCCGATTTTCGGCGCCGACCAGGATCGCTGGGTGCTGGACAAGGCGCGCAACAATCTTGCGGTTGCGGGCTATGACGAGGTGATCGACCTGCAGGTGGCCGATGCACTTGAACTGAAAGCGCCAACGCCCTCAGGCACCATCGTGACCAATCCGCCTTACGGAGAGCGCATCGGCGAGGCTGAAGAGCTGGCCGAGTGGTATCCGCAACTGGGTGACTGGCTGAAGAAGAATTTCAGCGGCTGGGAGGCCTGGATCATTTCCGGCGACCCCCTGTTGCCCAAGTTGTTTGGTCTCAAGGCCAGCCGGCGCATCCCGCTGTTCAATGGTCCGATTGAAACCCGCTTCCTGCAATACAAGATTGTTGCGGGCCAGATGCGTCCGCTTAAAACTGCGACGCCAGCGGCCTGAAAGCGACCGGCATGCTGACCGCCTCGCTTCGGCTAACAGGGGTTCTCGACAAGGGTGCCGAAGTGGCTCGCAGCTATTATCTGATGGCTGATTTCGGTGCATCAGGCAGTGGAACGGTGTCGATCATTCCGATGTCGCTGGGCGCACCGATGCCGGATGACGCTCTTCTGGGTGTGAAATATGATGGCGAAGCGGCTGCACTGAAAGCCGCGGCGGAGGCGATCAAGTCGCTGCCGGGCAATCAGGGGCTGGCAGTGCGGACGGCGATCAACCCTGGGTAAAGTCGAGTCTAGACAATATCCAGATGGTCCAGTCCGGACATCATATCGCGGCCTTTTGCAGCCTGGCCGTGCAGTTTGATCTTCAACCTCAGGTCGTTGAGGCTGTCGGCGTTTCTCAGCGCGTCTTCATAAGAAATCAATCCCGCTTCGAACAGGTCGAACAATGCCTGGTCGAAAGTCTGCATGCCGAGTTCGCGTGATTTCGACATGAGTTCCTTGATCTCGTGGACCTGGCCCTTGAAGATCAGGTCGGCGATGAGGGGAGAATTCAGCAGAATTTCAACGGCTGCAACGCGTCCATTGGTGCCTTTGCGCGGGATCAGGCGTTGCGAAATGAAGGCCTTGAGGTTGAGTGACAAGTCCATCA
>CAYGMS010000216.1:3072-4499 GCA_964350905.1 uncultured Thiobacillus sp.
CGCGGGATCAGGCGTTGCGAAATGAAGGCCTTGAGGTTGAGTGACAAGTCCATCAGCAGCTGTGCACGGCGCTCTTCCGGGAAGAAGTTGATGATGCGGTCGAGTGCCTGGTTGGCGCTGTTGGCGTGCAGGGTCGACAGGCACAGATGGCCGGTCTCGGCGAAGGCGATAGCGTACTCCATGGTGTCACGGTCGCGGATCTCGCCGATCAGGATGACATCGGGTGCCTGCCGCAGGGTGTTTTTGAGCGCCGAGAACCAGTTGTCGGTATCGATGCCGACTTCACGCTGGGTGATGATGGATTTTTTGTGTTCGTGAACGTATTCGATCGGATCTTCGACCGTGATGATGTGGTCGGCCGCATTTTCATTGCGATGCCCGACCATGGCGGCCAGCGAGGTTGATTTACCTGAGCCGGTGGCTCCGACGAAAATCACCAGTCCGCGCTTGATCATGGCCACATCATTCAGAATGGGCGGCAGGTTCAGCGAGTCCATTTTCGGGATTTTGGTGTTGATCGTTCGCATCACAATGCCGACACGTCCCTGCTGGACGAAGACATTGACCCGGAAACGGCCGATTTCAGGCGGGCTGATGGCGAAGTTGGATTCGTTGGTGGCCTCGAAATCCCTCCACTGCCGCTCGTTCATGATCGAGTGTGCCAGTTCGCTGGTGTGCGCAGGGGTCAGACTCTGATTCGAGACGGGGGTGATCTTGCCGTCAACCTTGATCGCGGGCGGAAAGCCTGCGGTGATGAACAGGTCGGACGCGTTTTTTGCCAGCATCAGCCGCAAAAGATCGTGGACGGTTTTTTCAGCGTTCATTGTTTAGCCCTCAACCCAGGAATGAGTCTTTGTTTTGTGCCGAATTGCGTGCAACGCCCGAGGCGACGATATTGCGTTTCACCAGATCCTGCAGGCACTGGTCGAGTGTCTGCATGCCGATGTTGCCACCGGTCTGGATGGCTGAATACATCTGGGCAACCTTGCCCTCGCGAATCAGGTTGCGGATGGCCGGGGTGCCGATCATGATTTCATGCGCGGCGACGCGGCCCGTGCCGTCCTTGGTTTTCAGCAGGGTCTGCGAGATCACCGCTCGCAGGGATTCGGACAGCATCGAACGCACCATTTCCTTTTCCGCGGCCGGGAATACGTCGACCACGCGGTCGATGGTTTTGGCGGCAGACGAGGTGTGCAGCGTGCCGAACACCAGGTGACCGGTTTCCGCCGCAGTCAGTGCCAGGCGGATAGTTTCCAGATCGCGCAATTCGCCGACCAGGATGACGTCCGGGTCTTCCCGCAGTGCCGAGCGCAAGGCGTTGTTGAACGACAGGGTGTGGGGACCGACTTCGCGCTGGTTGATCAGGCATTTTTTGCTCTGATGTACGAATTCGATCGGGTCTTCAACGGTGAGGATGTGTGCGTACT
>CAYGMS010000217.1:0-4493 GCA_964350905.1 uncultured Thiobacillus sp.
AACCTGGAGCACGAAGACATGGTGATGATGCACAATTTCCTGATCAAGACGTAAGTCGGAATTGAAAAATGAGTGAGTCTCAAGCTAAAACAGAAAAGGGGCCGTTCGACGTCGATCGAACCATTCCAGTGCTTCCTGTCGCTGCGGATTCACTCGAGGAAGCCATTCGCAAGATGACCTCTCTTGAGCCAGTCATTTATGCCCATGCAGACTCGCACGGCCAACTCCGCATCAGGTATGACGCTTCCAGCATCGGGATTCGCGGCATCGAACGGCTTCTCGACGAGTCGGGAATCGGGCGCTCATCCAGCGCATGGTGGCGATTCAAGTCGGCGTGGTACCGCTTTCTTGATGACAACGCCCGAACCAACGCCCACTCCAGTGGAGGCGCGTGTTGCAACCGGGCACCTACGCTGTGGAGCGGCGGCCGTAACGTGGACCGGAAGGATTGAGCCATGCCTGCAGTTAAAGCCAATGCGACCGATACTAAAGTTTGCATGGCCTGCGGCGCGGCTATCGCGCACGATGCACCCCAAGGGCGGCACGCCTGACAGCCAAAATCACTCAGGATTTCGGAGGCAGTGATGAATGACAGCACAACAGATCCAGTATGCGGGATGCAAGTCAGTCCGGATTCTTTTGCCATGGAGTATCTGGAGATGCATTACGCCTTTTGTTCCCAGCAATGCCAGGATCGTTTCAAGGCGAACCCGCATCTTTATGTTGGTGTGCCAGGTCAGATGGCACCCAAGCACAAGGGAATGGAAATCTTGAAGCAACGGCGTTTCCGCCTTGAACAACCAATGTCCGATACAGATGCGTCCATTCTTGTTGACGCGTTGGGCGGCATGATGGGCATCAAGCATATAGAGGTTGCTGGCGACATCGTATCCATAACCTATGATCTGTTGCAGGCGACCGCAGAACAGATTGAAGCGCGCATGGGTCAGGTTGGATTACGTCTTGGAACAGAGTGGTCGGCGCGGTTGCAGCGCGGTTTTGTCCATTATTTGGAAGAGATTGAAGTAGGTAACTTGGAAGTCAAACCGCATTCAGGGCATCACTAAATAGTGGGTGCGTGACGTTTAATACCTGCGGTAAGGAGACGGCCATGTGTCACCTGATCTTGATGTTGCCCGTGTTGGCGTTAATCGTTTTTTGGTTATGGCCAGTCTCGATTGCAGCGCCACTCTACGCCGTTGTCTTTCTCGCGTCCGGGATCATGTATTTCTTTCTGATGCGCGCGATACGCCTGCCAGTTCAGACCGGAGTGGAAGACTTGTTGCAAAGTATGGGAAAGGTGATCGATGCCAAACAGGGTGTTGTTCACATCCAGATGCATAGTGAAATCTGGAATGCCCGTTCGCATGACGAGCTGCACCCTGGCGATACGGTCCGGATCACTGGCGTGGACGGGTTGAGTCTTGATGTTGAGAAGTCAACTTTAGAGCGCGATTAAATGGCCCATGGCGTCGTACGTGACGGATGGAATGAACAGGATGACGCGCCACCGCATCGCAGATGTGGGCCTATGGCCACGCCGGAACGCTTTCATTGTTTGAAAAGAGGTACGCGGTGGCATTAACAAAGGCCCAGATCATTGACCTCTATCGGGTACGCGCCGCGTGGTATGACTTCTCGGCGAATCTGTATTACCTGATCGGTTTCCGCGAAGCTCGGTATCGCAAGGAGGCTGTGGCTGCGCTCGGGTTGAAAACTGGCGATACGGTTGTGGAAATCGGCTGTGGTACCGGGCTTAATTTTGGCTATTTGAGGGCTGCGGTGGGCGGGGCGGGAAAGGTTATAGGTGTAGACCTGACCGATGCCATGCTGGCACAAGCCGGACAGCGTATTGCACGTGAAGGGTGGAGCAACGTCATGCTGGTGCAGCGCGATGCTGTCGCCTATGAGTTTCCGGCCGAAGTGCAGGGGGTGCTATCGACCTTTGCATTGACCCTGGTCCCGGAATATGAACGGGTGGTCGAAAACGCCGCCGATGCGCTTGCAATGGGTGGACGGCTGGTGATTCTGGATTTTCGCCAACCGGAAAACTGGCCACTGTGGTTGGTCCGGTTGGGGGTATTCGTCACCCGACCCTTTGGCGTATCGCTGGATTTGACCGACAGAAAGCCTTGGTTGGTCATGCAGAAGCATTTTTCGCGTGTGACCACAACGCTTCATTTTGGTGGGTCTGTATACATCGCGGCCGGGGAAGGCAGAGAACCTGGCAACAAGCGAGGGCGGCGATGAAATGTGCATCCTGGTCTCCGTTGGTAGCTGCTGATTCTGACACTGATAGGGTATCCGCTGACAAGGTTTAATCCGCCCCTGATTAATGCGTCATGGAGGAATCAAGATGAACCACACAAGACATATGAATGAGAACCACGGCATGCCGGACGATAAGCCGCAAGCCGTACACGACCCGGTTTGCGGCATGACCGTCGAGCCGGATGCGAGCACGGCACACGCCGAACACGCAGGTATGCAATATTATTTTTGCTCTCAAGGCTGCTGCGACAAGTTTGTTGCTGAGCCCACCCGCTATGCAGGCGTCCAAACAGGCGATCCTCAGCCGGCGGTAGTTAAAGACAACAAAACGATTTACACCTGCCCGATGCATCCTGAGGTAAAACAGCCAGGTCCGGGTGCCTGTCCTAAATGCGGCATGGCGCTGGAACCGATGGGGGTTCCGGTAGCCGCCGCCAAAACCGAATACACCTGCCCCATGCATCCGGAAGTGGTGCAGGATCATCCCGGTAATTGCCCCAAGTGCGGCATGACGCTGGAGCCACGCACCGTAGCGGTGGAAGAGGACGATGTCGAACTGCGCGACATGACCCGGCGCTTCTGGTTCAGCACCGTGCTCGCCATCCCGGTTTTGTTCAGTGCCATGGGCGCGGAGTTCTGGCCGGATCTGTTTGCCGAATTCATCAGCCCGCGCAACCGCCAGTGGCTGGAAATGCTGCTGGCGACACCGGTCGTGCTGTGGGGTGGCTGGCCTTTCTTTGTGCGTGGTTGGCGGTCTCTGCGCACATGGAACCTCAACATGTTTACCCTCATCGGTTTGGGTGTGTCGGTGGCATGGGGATACAGCATGGTCGCCGCATTCATACCGGGAATATTCCCGCTTGCGGTATTCAATGAGATGGGGGTGGTGCCGGTTTATTTCGAAGCCGCGGCGGTGATCACTGCCCTGGTATTGCTGGGCCAGGTGCTGGAGTTGGGGGCCCGCAGCCAAACCAACACCGCCATCAAGCTGCTGTTGGGGCTGGCCCCCAAGACGGCACGTATTGTTCGTGACGACGGCCGCGAAGAGGATATTCCGCTCGATCAGGTTCAGCCCGGCGATACATTGCGGATCCGCCCCGGTGAAAAAATCCCGGTGGACGGCACGGTCATTGAAGGGGTGAGCCATGTGGATGAATCCATGGTCACTGGCGAGCCGGTTCCGGTAAAAAAAGACGCTGACACAAAAGTCATCGGCGCAACGGTGAACGGCACCGGCGGTCTGCTGATGAAAGCCGAGAGGGTGGGCAGCGAAACCCTGCTGGCGCAGATCGTTCATATGGTGGCGGAGGCGCAGCGCTCCCGCGCACCGATCCAGAAACAGGCGGATGTCGTCTCTGGTTATTTCGTCCCGGTGGTGGTGCTCGTCGCGTTAATTACCTTTGGCGTGTGGGGCCTGTGGGGCCCGGAGCCGCGGTTGGCCCATGCAGTGATCAATGCCGTGGCCGTGCTCATCATTGCCTGTCCTTGCGCGCTGGGGCTGGCCACGCCGATTTCCATCATGGTGGGTACCGGGCGCGGTGCCATGATGGGAGTGCTGTTCAAGAATGCCGAGGCGCTGGAGGTCATGCGCAAGGTCGACACGCTGGTGGTGGACAAGACCGGCACCCTCACCGAAGGCCATCCCGAACTGGTGAGCGTGACCCCAACAGCAGGTTTCGATGAAACGGAAATCGTGCGTCTGGCCGCCAGTCTTGAACGCTCCAGCGAACATCCGCTGGCTGCTGCCATCGTGCGTGGTGCGGAGAAACGCGGTGTGGAATTGGAGTCGGCAGAGGACTTCCAGTCAGTCACCGGTAAAGGCGTGACAGGTGTGGTGGCGGGGCGCCAGATTGCGCTGGGCAATATCAAACTGCTTCAGGATCAGGGCATCGACGTCGGCGACCTGCCGGCGCAAGCCGATGCGCTGCGCGCAGAAGGACAGACCGTGATGCTGCTAGGCGTCGATGGCCGTGCCGCAGGACTCATTGGCGTGGCCGACCCGATCAAATCGACCACGGAAGAAGCGATCCGCCTGCTGCACGAAGAAGGCATCGAGATCGTCATGCTCACGGGTGACAGCCGCAAGACAGCCGAGGCCGTCGCAGCAAAACTGGGCATTGACCGGGTTCAGGCCGAGGTGCTGCCCGACCAGAAAGCAGCGGTGATCAAACAACTCCAGTCTGAGGGCCGCATCGTCGCCATGGCTGGAGATGGCATCAATG
>CAYGMS010000218.1:0-4485 GCA_964350905.1 uncultured Thiobacillus sp.
CTGTTCCGCCTCTTCAAGCAAACGCTCGGCCTGATCCAGCACGGCCAGCATCTTGCTGGGGACTTCACTGTCGAGATGCAGCATCACTCGATTCGGGTCAGCCTCACCTGCCAGACTGACCACCTGGTAACCACTGCCGACGGCAGCAGGCAAAACCGCCGTTGCAGGAGGCTCGGCGTCGCGCAGGATCCAGCCTCCGCCCAGACCCAGCATCAGCATCAGCCCACCCAAAGCGCTGCGCTGCATCAACTGGCGGCGCGGTGCAGCAGGGGATTGGCGGCCTTTGGCAACAGGCGGTTCAACATAAGCCAGCCGCACCATGCTCTGCAGGCTGCGCAGGGCACACACCCGTTGCGCCAGGTCCTTATCTTCGCGCATCTGCGCAATCAGCCGCTCGCTCTCGGCCACGTCAAGCTCGCCATCAATAAAGGCATGCAGGGTTTCATCCGAAACAATGGGGTTCATTTCACGCTCCTCAGCTGCGGCTGTGCCGCGGGCTGCTGCATCGCAGTATCCAGCAAATAGGTTTTAAGGCTTGCGCGCGCGCGCGACAAGCGGCTCATGACCGTACCGACCGGAATATCCAGAATCCCGGCCACCTCGGCATAACCAAATTCCTCCAGATCAACCAGTGTCAACACCTGACGCTGCCCCAGCGGCAGTCGTGCCACGGCTGAACGCACGCAGGCAATCACCTGCTCGCGGCCACAGCTTGCCTCAGGTGTGTCGGCACCGGACTCAAGTATGTCCTGCCAGTCATCCAGATCCTCAAAGTCACGCCGGCTGCGCAAATGATCGAGCCAGCAGTGATTCAGGATCGACACCAGCCAGGATTTCATGGCGGCCTCGTCTCGCAGCTGGGCACGACGCGTCCAGGCTTTGGACAGGGTGTTCTGTGTCAGGTCATCCGCCAGTGCCGCATCGTGGCACCAGGAATAGGCGATGCGGTACAGCATCGGGCGCAACGCTTCGATGCCGGGGCGAAATGGGCCAAACAGAAAACGACTGATCAGGGTCATGTGAATAAGACGGGGCGAGTGATCCATTTATTCCATAAAAAACATCTGCCGGAATGGAATAAGCGTCCCACGCAATGCGTCTTATCAATAGGCTTTTTGTTCATTAGGCCAGTTTATCCAACAACGATCAGGAGACCACCATGACCCGTATTCTCACCCCGTTCCTAGCCGCCCTGCTTCTGGCAACCGCACCCATGGCCGCCAGCGCCGCAGAAGAAAAGGTGGTGTACCACGTCAACGATTCCGCCAACGCCCGCGTTGCCCTGAACAACGTGAACAACCACCTTAATGCTGCGCCGGATGCCAGGATCGTCGTGGTGACCCACGGCAAGGGCATCGATTTCCTTCTGAAAGGAGCCGAAGATGCTAACGGCAATCCCTATGAAATTGGGGTGCAGGCCTTGAAGAGCAAAGGCGTCGACTTCCGCGTCTGCAACAACACCCTGAAGTCACGCAAGCTGGACGCCAGCGGCGTGGTGGCAGAGGCAACCGTTGTACCGTCGGGCGTGGCCGAAATCGGCAAACTGCAGGCCCAGGAAGGCTACGTCTACCTGAAACCCTAGGCAGGTTTCCTGCTGCAAAGCAGGCCCACCCTGAAACCGGGTTGGCCTGACTCCAGAATAAAACCAAAAAAACTTAACCGAGTGGCGGCCTGTGCCCCCCTCTCTCCCCGTTCGCCCATTACCCCTGTCTGGAGACCAATCGTGTCCATTTTTTTTCGATACATGCTGGCTTCTGCCTGCGCATTTTTTCTGACAACAGCCACCATACCGGCCCTGTCAGCCGAGCCCTCGTTTGCTGATTACAAATATGTGCTTCACATCAGCGACATGGATCCGTCCAAGCAGGAACTCATTCTCAACAATGCCAGCAACCTGCTTGAAGCCTATCCGCCCGGCCAGGTGGAAGTGGAAATTGTGGCCTACGGCCCCGGACTGCGCCTGATGTTTGCCGAGAACGTGAACGCCCAGCGCATCGACTCACTGTCCCAAAGCGGCGTGAAATTTTCCGCATGCGGCAACACGATCAAGGGCATGACCAGGCTGCTGGGCGAGGAGCCGAAGATCAATCCGAACGCCAAGGTCGTCCCCGGCGGAATTGTGCGCATCGGCGAGTTGGCCAAGCAGGGCTACATCTACGTCAAGCCCTGATGCTCCCTTGCTTCATCTCATTGCCTGTTTGCCTGGGCAACAACCCGGTTTCATTTACCAGATAACTTTTCGAGGAGACACAAATTGGGAGACAAGAAACAATTCAATCGCGCGCTGATCAGCGTAGCCTGCACCGTTGCCTTCAGCTGCATGGGCACGGCCCATGCAGCCAACTGGCTGATGCTGCAGGGAACCGAGGATCCGGGTGCCAGTGCACGCGCCAATGTGTGGGGGTTTATCCAGGCCCAGTATCAACAGGACTTCAGCGATGCCAGCGCCACGGGGCAATACGTTCCCCCCAAGCTGCTGGGCCCGGATCTGGATTCCCAGGATGGCTTCAACATCAACCGGGCCCGCATCGGCGTACGCGGTACGGGCTTTCCGCTTGACAGCCGCATCAACTATTTCGCATTGCTTGAAATGGGTAACAACGGTATTACCCATGGAAATGGCGCCTTTGCCAAATTGACCGACGCCAGCATCACACTGAACTACATTCTGGGCGCGCGTGTTCGCGCCGGCCTGTTCAAAACCCCGGGTTCCGAAGAAGGACTGCAGGCGATTCATGTCTTCGACTACATCAACTTCACCGAAGCCACCAATGGTCTGCTACTGGAACGATTCCCCAATCAAGCCTATACCGCCAACGTCGGCCCCTTTACGGAAGCCCAGCTCCAGGGCGGTTCCAGCCTGAATGGGTTCAACAGCCCGGTGGGTGCTTTCCGCGATGTGGGGGTACAGGTATTCGATGCGTTTGATGTCGGCAATGACTGGGAAGTGTCCTATGCCGCGATGATCGGCAACGGCAACGGTATTGAGTTCAGCAACAGCGATGGCGAATATGACAAATATCTCTACCTGTCAGTCGAGAAGAAATTAGGCGGCAAAGGGCCCAAAGCAGACGGCCTGAAATTTTTCGCCTGGGGACAGTGGGGCAAGCGCCTGCTTGATAACACGAATGATTCCACTGCCAATCTGGTGGCCTATGACCGCGACCGCGCCGGCCTGGGTGTGAAGTACATGGCCAAACCTTTCCGGGTAACGGCAGAGTACATTGCAGCGGACGGCATGATCTGGGTGGGCCCGGACAAACCCAGCTTCTATTTTGCGAACCCAGCGAATGCCACCGGTGCCAACAATGGAGCCGATGCCAAGGCCAGTGGCTGGTATGTGGAAGGGGGCTGGCATATCCCCAACACCAAGTTCGAACTGGATGCACGCTTCGATACCATGGCCCGACTGGAAGGACGTAACGATGAACACCAGTTCGACAAATGGACCCTGGGCGTGCAGTACCACTTCAATCCCAAGACCCGCGTCACGCTCAATTATGAGATCCGTGATTTCGAGTGTGTCGCTGCAACGACGCAATGCGGAAATGCCAACAAAAACCTTACGGGCGTGGGCGACAAGGTCGGCGTTCAGTTAACGGCGATTTTCTGATCTCAGCGTTTTGCGCTTGTTCTTGTTCTCCTTCTCCCACCCGCTCAACGGGTGGTTTTTTTTCAAACCCTGTCGATCCATTTCCTGAAAGGCACGTCATGTTTCTGTTTCATTCCACACGCATGCGCTGGCTGAGTGTGCTGGCTGTCACGGCAACGCTCACCGGCTGCGCCGGTTCGGGCAGCCTCACCGAAAGCCAAACCGGCCGCATCAAGATCACGTCCGAACCGATCGGCGCAGCGGTCTACGCTGACGGCACCGAGATAGGCACCACCCCGCTACAAATCGCACCGGCCAGCCATTTTCGCGCCCGGTTTGTTGGGTTTTCCTACCGTTACACGGGCAAGCTGACGCTGAAGAACGCTGGATGCGAAACCTGGTCGACCGAGGTGAACGATTTGGTGCTGTCGAAAGACGTGCACGCCAAGCTGAAGTGCGATCCCAACTACAAAGCGGCCACCCTCCAGCCGACGGGGAACACGCCCAATATCGATCCGGCATCCGGGGATCAGCCCAGCGAACGCCTGGAACGAGTTGAGTCCCTGCGTAAAAAGGGCTTGATCAGTGAAGACGAATACAGGCAACTGCGAATGCGTGTTCTTGAAAAACTCTGAACAGCTTGGTCGCACCTGAGGAGATGGCATCTGAGCAGACGCCACCTGAAGCGGCCGATTGTTATGCTGGGCGGATGAAATGCTCGCGATAGAACTTCAACTCGTCGATGGATTCGTAAATATCAGCCAGCGCTTCGTGCTTGTTGGATTTCTTGAAGGTTTCCGCCAGGCCGGGCCGCCAGCGCTTGGCCAGTTCCTTCAGAGTGCTCACATCGAGATTGCGATAGTGGAAGAAGGCTTCCAGTTGCGGCATGCAGC
>CAYGMS010000219.1:0-4475 GCA_964350905.1 uncultured Thiobacillus sp.
CTTCCAGCCAGATCAGCGAATGCTCAAACACGGCTTCATCGATACGTTCAGCCAGTCCCAGACGACTGGACCACGGCATGAATTCCTGCGCCGACATCCACAGCGAGCTTTGAATAATCTGCATGCGCGCCGGCGCCTCGTAGTGAATCAGTTCACCTTTCCCGTTCAAAACCGGGTAGGTCGCAAACTGAACCCGCTTCAGATTCAAGGCAGTTTCGATCAGAACTTCCCACGCTGACACCAGGCTGGCTGTCGGCTTCCACTCGACATTGAATTCACCTGTCTCAACCGCACTGCCCCCCTCCTGCTCTGCACGGTTCAAGGCCATGTCAGCGCGCGACAGCACCTGGGAGATCGGATCATCGTGCCGATACACCGCCGCCCCCAACAGCACGGTGTGCTCCGATGTCGTGCTGGGATCGCTGATCGACAAGCACACACGCGCATAAATCTTGCGCGTAAGTTCATCAACCGATTCCACGTCCGGCGCCAACACAGCAAAATCGGCACCATTCAAGCGTCCGATCAGACAAGGCTCGTCCGGACAGGATTCCTCCAGCGCACCCGCCACGCGTTTTAACAATATATCCGTGGCCTCACGCCCCAACTGTTTGTTCAACTGAATAAGCTCAGGCAAGCGCAGAATGAACAGCGCACCGGCAGGTGGAGAGTTTTCATCCTCCAGCACAGACTGAACTTTCTTCAGGAAATGTTCACGGTTCAGTAATCCGGTCAGAGCATCGTGCTGTGCATCGCGTCGCAGTTTCTCCAGGCGAGCCGATTCCTCATCGAGCATGCCGCGTACCTGTCCAGACAGCGCATTCATGGCCCGCACCACGCTGCGGAACTCCCGTGTGCGCGGTTCCTTGATGGTAATGAAACGACGCGCGCCAATCGCCTCGGCCTGCTTCACCACTTCCTTCAATGGGCGCGCAATGGCACGCAGGATGACCGTCCCGATCACGCCACATAACAACGCACTGAGCAGAAACCAGTAGAACAGTCTGAGGTTGCCCTGCCACAAGGCCTGGTAGGCATAGCGATTCTGGCTCACCACTGTCAGTTTTCCATATTGGCGCCAGCCATCCTGCACCAGGGCAACGCCGGGGTCAGTTCGCAAAGGAATCAGGCGCACGAACCAGGCTGGCACCGTATCGGTTGCCGCATCGCTCACCTGTTCCACCATGATCTTGCCAGTCGGTGAAGTGAGCCTGATGCTTTGGTAGTGGCCGATGTCGAACTGTGCGGAAAGAAGCAGTTCAATCAGGACAGGGTCTTTTTCGATCTGCGACATCGACAGGGCCAGTGAATTGGCATTGTCAATATTCTTTAGTCGCAGCTGATCTTCGAGATAGGTTTTTGCCGACCATGCGCTGACCAGAAAACTGATCCCGAAGGCAATGGTCATGATGGCCGCGACGGCCAGCCAGAGTTGCTTGGTTAGAGACATGACATCCCCCTGTTCAAGTGGTGTTTCATTCGATTCCTTCTTCGCGCATCCGGACCAGCACGGCCTGCCATTTTGATAGCCGTTGCGAGGCATTGCCTCGCGGAGCCACGCCACCCACCCACAAGCCTTCGGCATTAAAGCCAAAAATCGTGATCAGGTCAGGGCGGCGTGATGCCGGCCGTATATCTGAAATCAGGTTGTCCAACACCAGGGGTTCGTCATCCGGGGCTGGATAATAGCTCAGGACCATATGGGCCTGGACGGTCGTGCTTTTCGGTCCGCCTATGCGGGCCTTGACGTAGGTAAGCCGAAGTTTCTCGGGAGCGACGCCCAGCAGCTTCAGTGTCACATACTTGGCAATCGCAAAATCCTCACAGTCGCCCTGGGCGCGCCCCAAGGTTTCGAGCGGCGTCGCCCAGTAATCCGGCTTGCCCCAAATGTCATTGTCATCACCGAAGCGGATTCTGCGATTGAAAAAATCATTGACCCGACGCAACTTGATTGCATCAGGCTGGCCGGCAGTCTGGCTCAGCACATCGCGCCAGGCGATCACTGAAGCCGCGCCCGAATCGCCATAGCGCTGGCTGGCCAGCAACAACAGTCGATCGATATCAACGTTTGCCAGGGCGATTCCCGCGCCGCAAAGCAAAGCAGCCATCGCCTTGAACAATCCCGTGAATTCGAAGAATCGTCGATAGTTCGACATTTAAGCGGCGATCCCGCGTGACTCAGACTTCGATAGTGCGTTCAAGGCATCCGTCCAGCAAGAAGTCATGCAACTCAGTTGACTGCGGTCTCTGCCAGGGCACGATATTTCAAGCTTGTTTGTGATAAAGGGTGTCAATACGGCTACCTGAGACTGAATTGGCCCACGCAGTTCACGATAAATAACAATTGGTGAACACTCTGGTATAAATTTTGCTGGCAAAATGCCGTACTGCTTACATATCAAGTTATCGGACACGTTCCGGAAGGCTGAAGGAATGCTCGCAAGAAAAACAGCGCTGTTTTTATTGGCAATGGGGTTATTATCCCCGTTCGCCAGCGCCCAATCGGTTGTCACGCTGCAAGACGCCGTCAAGCAGGCCATTGTAAGCAATCCTGAAGTACAGGCCCGCTGGAATGCCTTTCTCGCGTCACAGAATGAACAGGATGTCGCGAAAGGCGGCTATTTCCCGCGCGTTGACCTGAGTACGGGAATCGGTCGGGAGCAACTGACCGCGCCCGGTCAGTCCACTACCAACATGACCCGCCGTGGCACCACACTGTCGCTGAATCAAATGATTTACGACGGTTTTGCTACACGCGACGAAGTAGCCAAGCTGAACTACACCAAACTGGTCCGCTACTACGAAATCCTGGATGCCTCCGAATCCACCGCACTGGAAGCTGCACGGGCCTACCTCGACGTATTGCGTTACCGTGAGTTGTCCGTGCTGGTTCAGGATAATGTTGCCCAGCATGAACAGGTATTCGATCAGATCCAGCAACGCGTCCAGGCCGGCGTAGGCCGCCGTGTAGACCTCGAGCAGGCAGGTGGTCGTCTGGCCCTGTCACACACCAACCTGTTGACCGAAGCCAGCAACCTGAATGACGTCAGCGCGCGCTACCAGCGCATCGTGGGGGAATTGCCCCCGGATGAACTGGTGCTGCCCGAGCTGCTCAAACAGGGCATCCCGGCCACGGTTGAAGACGCTTTGAAACAGGCCTACCAGGGCAGTCCCGTATTCAATGCCTCGATTGAAAACGTGCGCGCAGCCCAGGCTGATGCACACAGCCGCCAGGCCAATTTCCTGCCACGCGTCAATCTGCGTGCCTCCAAGGACGTCGCATTCGATGACAACGGCGTCAGCGGACGACGCGACGACCAAATCGTTGAGGTCGTACTGAATTACAACCTGTTCAAGGGCGGCTCGGACCGTGCCCTGGTCCGGCAATATGCCGATCGGCTCGCGCTCTCGAAGGATCTGCGTGACAAGGCCTGCCGCGATATTCGGCAAACCCTGATCATTGCTTTCAATGACATCGAGAGCCTGTCCCGGCAGCTGAGTTATCTGGATCAACACCAGTTAGCCATCGAGAAAGCCCGCGAGGCCTATCGCAAGCAGTTCGATATCGGACAACGCACTCTGCTCGACCTGCTCGACACTGAAAACGAATATTTCCAGTCACGCCGTGCCTACATCAACGCCACCTACGAATACGCCATTGCGCACATGCGCACCCTGGCGGGTATGGGCAGTTTGCTGACAGCCCTGCAAGTTGGCCGTGACGGCCTGCCCACCGCCCGTGAAATAGGCCAGGACCGCCTGGAAGTGGATGCCGGCAGCCAGTGTCCCGCTGTCGCACCGATGATCACAGTCAAGGTCCCCGACAAACTCGTCACCGCGTCAGACAAGCCACCGGTCATGCTGGCACCAAGCATTACCGCACTGCCACCGGAAACCATCCAGCAGGCGCTGGCCGGCTGGACGGCGGCCTGGTCAAGCAAGGACTTCCCGCGCTATCGCAGCTACTACGCACAAAGCTTTACGCCCGAAGCGAGTGTTCCCCTGGCGCAATGGGCAAGCGAGCGTGCCATTCGTCTGGGCAAGCCCGGCAACATCACGATTGGGATCAACGATCTGAAGGTCAACACAATCGACGCCAGCAAGCCCATCACGGAATTCAAGCAGACCTACACGTCCGCCAACTACCGTGACGAAGTGACCAAGCGGATGGAATGGATTCGTGAAGGCGAACGCTGGAAAATCCAGCGTGAGCAAGTACTGTCCACCACAAAAGCATCGGTGCCCAACCTGATCAAGCCGGTGGCAAAAAAGAAGAAACGCGTCAAAAAGCCCAGCCCAAACAACTGCAAATGTGATTAAGCTGCAGAGGGTTGGCGCGGCCCGCTCTCTGCAAGCATGGAGTTTGACTGGACTGCCGCCTGAAATGCCCTCGCGCACGTCATCACAAAACGGTAAGCGCCACGAAATAGCTTAAAATTGCGGCCTGCTTCATATCTGCACGCACGCCTCAATGG
>CAYGMS010000220.1:0-4448 GCA_964350905.1 uncultured Thiobacillus sp.
CGCGAAAAGCCGGCGGCGCAACGCTATCCGCTGGCGCTCGATCTCACGCTTAAGCTGGGCAAGGATTTCCTGTTCAAGGGAGCCGGGCTCGATGCGCGACTGGGTGGCCAGTTGCGTGTGTTCACCGTCAATCATATTTTGCGCGGCGAAGGCACGATCAAGGTGGAGGAAGGGCGTTACGCTGCTTATGCGCAAACGCTGGACATCGAGCGTGGCGTGCTGCGCTTCAATGGCCCGATCAACAATCCCGGGCTGGATGTGCTGGCGGTACGCAAGACGCCGACTGTCAAGGCGGGGGTGCAGGTCGGCGGCACGGTGCAGCGCCCGGTGGTGAAGCTGTATTCCGATCCGGCCATGCCCGATACCGAAAAGCTGTCCTGGCTGGTGCTGGGCCATGGTCTGGACAACGTGGGTCAGCAGGAATTCGTGGTGATGCAGGTGGCTGCGGCAGCATTGCTGAGCCACGCCGATTCGGTGAGCTTTCAGTCCAAGCTGGCCGACACCCTGGGCATCGACAGTTTCGATGTCCGTTCCGGTGGCGGAGAAGACCTTACCAGCACCGTGGTCAGCGTCGGCAAGCGCTTGTCCTCGCACGCCACGCTGAGTTACGAACAAAGCCTCGATGGCCTGAGCCAGGTGGTCAAAGTGCTGTATCAGTTGACGCCGCGTATCCGGCTGGAAGCGCAGGCTGGGCAGCAAAGCAGCTTCGATGCGTTCTACAGCCGGGAATACGACTGAATCAGACAACACCCGATGGTAGAATCGGGCGCATGTTTGACGCACGCATCATCGCCATGAATTCCCTCATTCGATTGCCTGCCCTGTTCGGGGGAGGCCGCTGATGCGTATTCTGCTTTCCAACGACGACGGTTATTTTGCCCCCGGCCTGGCTGCACTGGCCCAGGCACTCGGCACGCTGGCCGACATTACCGTGGTGGCGCCCGAGCGTGACCGCAGCGGCGCCTCCAATTCGCTCACGCTTGATCGCCCGCTGATGCTGCGACAGGCCCCCAGCGGGTTTTATTACGTCAACGGCACCCCCACCGACTGCGTGCACCTGGCCGTGACCGGCATGCTGGATCACATGCCCGACATGGTGATTTCCGGCATTAATCACGGCGCCAACATGGGTGATGACACGATTTATTCCGGCACCGTCGCCGCTGCGACTGAAGGCTATCTGCTGGGCATTCCGTCGATTGCGGTTTCGGTCGCCAATCACGACGCCCGGTATTTCGACACCGCTGCACGCGTGGTATTCGAACTGGCAAAACGCATTCAGGCACAACCGCCCACCGAGCCGATGCTGCTCAATGTCAACGTGCCGGATTGCGCCTGGGACGATTTGAAAGGCCAGCACGTGACCCGACTGGGCAAGCGCCACAAGGCCGAATCGGTGGTCAAAACCACCAACCCGCGTGGCCAGGCCGTGTATTGGGTGGGCGCCGCCGGCGCAGCGCAGGATGCCGGCGAGGGCACCGACTTTCACGCCGTGGCCAATGGCTCGGTTTCGATCACCCCGCTGCAAATGGATTTGACCCGTTACAGCCAGATGGACAGTGTGAACGCATGGCTGAAACCCTGAACGCGCGTACCGGCATAGGCATGACTTCGGCCCGCACGCGCGGCCGCATGGTCGAGCGCCTGCGCGAGCAGGGGATCAAGGATGCCATCGTGCTGGCTGCCATGGGCGACGTGCCGCGCCACCTGTTTGTTGACCAGGCGCTAGAGTCGCGCGCCTACGAAGACACGGCGCTGCCGATTGGCTTTGGGCAGACGATTTCCAATCCCTACATCGTGGCACGCATGGCTGAACTCGCGCGTCATGGCGAGAACGGCCATGGCCGTGACCTCGGGCGGGTGCTGGAAATCGGTTTGGGCTGCGGCTATCAGGCTGCGGTGCTGGGCAAGCTGGCGCGCGAAGTGGTGTCGATGGAGCGCATCGCTGCACTGGTTGGCAAGACGCGCCCGCGCCTGCGCCAGTTGCGGATCAATAACGTCAAGCCCAAGCATGGTGACGGCATTTCAGGCGCACAGGATTTTGCCCCGTTCGATGCCATCGTGATTGCAGCTGCGTTTGGCGAAGTGCCGCAGGCACTGCTGCCGCAATTGGCCGATGGCGGACGCCTGGTGATGCCGCTTGGCAATGCCACGCAAACCTTGTGCGTGGTGGAACGCCAGGGCGATACCTATAGCGAAAGCCTGCTCGAAGGGGTGAAGTTTGTTCCCCTGCTGCCGGGGGTGGCTTGATGAAGGCAGCCGTTGGGCGGAACGTGAAAAACCTCTGGCTAAGCATATCGTTATTGGGCCTGGCCGCCTGCTCCGCGTCCGGTCCGGCGCCGGTGAGCGATCGTACAGCGGCGCCGGTCCGCACCGCACCGCCTGTGACAGCGCAAATCGCTCCGTCCACCAATGGCCTGCATACCGTGCAGCGCGGCGATACCCTGTACGCCATCGCGTTTGCCAATAGTCTGGATTACCGCGAAATCGCCCGCTGGAATCAGTTGGAGTCAGCCGACCGGATCCTGGTTGGTCAGGTGCTGCGGCTGACAACGCCGCCGGGCGCGGTCGAAATCCAGCCGCTTGACATGGGGCCCGAGCTGAACGCCCGCCCGCTGGATGCACCGAGCGCGCTTCCGCTGGCCGATCCGAGTCTGGTCAGCACCCCGCAGGCGATATTGCTGCCGTATTCCGCAGCCAATTGGGCACAGGTTACGAATCCCTCGACTGTTGCTGCTGTGGCTCCACCTGCGGTCAAACCCACCGCAACTCCAGCGCCCACGCCAGCGGTGACACCCGTTCCGCCTACGGCTCCAGCCGCAACCGGAACGGTTGGTACCTGGCTGTGGCCGGCAGACGGCACCCTGCTCGGGCGCTTTGGCTCAGCCGGGGGCAAGGGCATCGATATTGTCGGTGCACGCAATGCACCGGTAATAGCTGTGGCCCCCGGCAAGGTGGTGTACAGTGGCAGCGGTCTTCGAGGTTACGGGCGACTGTTGATTGTCAAACATTCGGGCGAGTTTCTGTCAGCCTATGCGCACAATGAAACCATCCTGGTGAAGGAAGGCGATACCGTAACCGCCGGACAAAGAATTGCCTTGATGGGTGACAGCGACGCCGACCGGGTGAAGCTGCATTTTGAAATCCGTCGATATGGCAAGCCGCTTGATCCACTGAACTATCTGCCGGAGCGCTCATGAGCCGCCAACCCAGAGACGAATCGGATGACCTGACGCCTGAAGAGGCCGAAGCGGCACGGCAGGCCGCGGCAGAAAATGCTGCAGACACCAGCGAGGAACTCGCATCCGCGATTCTGGGCGAATCGCAGGTTGACGTCACCCAGCTATACCTCAATGAAATCGGCAAGGCACCGCTGTTGACCGCAACAGAGGAAGCCGCGCTGGCCCGGCTCACGGTGAAGGGCGATTTCGAGGCGCGCCAGACCATGATCGAGCGCAACCTGCGGCTGGTAGTCAACATCGCCAAGCATTACGCCAATCGCGGACTGACCCTGCTCGATCTGGTGGAAGAGGGCAACCTCGGTCTCATCCACGCGCTGGAAAAATTCGACCCCGAACGCGGATTCCGTTTTTCCACCTACGCCACCTGGTGGATCCGGCAGAACATCGAGCGCGCGATCATGAACCAGTCGCGCACCATCCGCCTGCCGGTGCACATCATCAAGGAACTCAACATCTATCTGCGCGCCAAGCGTCATCTGGAAACGCACGGTGTGACCGATGCAAGCTCAGACGATATCGCCGCGCTGACCGGGCACCCGGTCGCAGACGTGCGCCGCATCATGCAGTTGAATGAGCGGGTCGCCTCGCTCGACGCGCCGCTGGATGTCGATCCCACCCTGTCGCTGGGCGAGGCCATCGCCGACGATAACGCGCACCTGCCGGATGAAATGCTTCAGCTCGAAGAGATCGAGCATCATGTCCACGAATGGCTGACTCAGCTCAACGACAAGCAGCGCTGGGTGATCGAGCGCCGCTTTGGCCTGAACAACTGCGAAGCCTGCACCCTCGAAGATCTGGCGCTGGAACTGCAGGTCACGCGCGAGCGCGTGCGCCAGATCCAGATGGAGTCCCTGCGCATTCTGCGGCAGTTGCTGCGGCGGCGCGGCGTATCGAAAGACGAATTGTTCTGAAGCCATGCCAGGCAACAGCGTGATTGACTGGCCGCACGTCGATACCGTCCTGCTCGACATGGATGGCACCCTGCTCGATCTGCATTTTGATAACCACTTCTGGCTCGAACACATGCCGCGTCGCTATGCCGAATATCACGGCCTGGCACCGGACATCGCGCGTGCCCACCTCACCGCCCATTACGAGCGTCACGCCGGCACCCTCAACTGGTATTGCCTGGATTTCTGGAGCAGCGAACTCGCGCTCGATATCATGCAGTTGAAGGAAGAAGTCGCGCATCTGATTGCCGTGCGC
>CAYGMS010000221.1:0-3146 GCA_964350905.1 uncultured Thiobacillus sp.
CGGGCCCGACTGCTGGGGCCGAACCGGATCGAGGTCGACGGGCGAGAGTTGAGCGCCGACCGCATCATCATCGCCACCGGCTCGCGCCCCATCGTCCCGAAACCCTGGCTCACGTTCGGCGACCGCATGCTCACCACCGATACCCTGTTCGAGCAGGTAGATATCGGTCGCCGCATCGCCGTGGTCGGCATGGGCGCGATCGGGGTCGAGATGGCGCAGGCGCTTTCGCGGCTGGGGATCGAGGTCACGGGTTTCGATTCGGGCCACCGTCTCGCCGGCCTGACCGACGAATCGGTGAACGCGACTCTGGGCGCGCTGCTGCGCCAGGAGTTCGCCATCCATTGTGGATCGGCGGCGGAACTGTTCGAGGCTCCGGACGGCATCGGAATCCGCAGCAACGAACCCCACGTCGTGGTCGATCAGGTCATCGCGGCAATCGGGCGCCGTCCGAACATCGACGGTCTCGGACTGGAGTCGCTCGGGGTGGCGCTTGACGCGCACGGAATGCCGCCAGTCGACCCGCATACCATGCAGATCGGCGATCTGCCGATTTTTCTTGCCGGTGACGCCAATGGCCAGCTTCCGCTGCTGCACGAGACCGCCGATGAAGGCTATATCGCGGGGGTGAATGCATTCGCCACGAAGCCGGTCGGGTTTGTACGCCGCCCCCCGCTTGCCATCGTCTTCGCCGATCCGAATGTCGCAGTGGTCGGCAAGCGTTTGTCCGAACTCGACCCCGCCGCGATTGTCAGCGGAGCCGTCGATTTCGACAATCAGGGCCGCGCACGGGCGGCACAACGCAACCACGGGCGCATCTGTCTGTATGCCGATCAACGCAACGGGCGGCTGCTCGGCGCCGAAATGTGCGCCCCGGCAGGTGAACACATGGCCCACCTGCTGGCGCTGGCAATCGGACGTGCCCTGACGGTGAACGATCTGCTGCGGATGCCCTTTTATCACCCGGTGCTGGAAGAAGGCCTGCGCACTGCCTTGCGCAGGCTGGCGGCGCAACTGCAGACCCCTGCCGCGACCGAGCTCGCCGTCCGCGACGCCCAGCCACCGGACTGAACGCCGGCTACTGCAGCGAGCGGGTCTGTCTCGTCCAGATCAATCGGGCAGGCCCCGTCCGTTCGGCCATCGCATCAGATGCTCAGACCTTGGACAAATCTTCCGGGCGATTCAGGTTTGCGAAAGCAGCGGCATCAAACAGAATTTCTGTAGACGGAAGCTCCGCCTGCCAGCGATGTACCGCCCGTTCACCCCGCGCCAGAAATGCAGCGAGGGCATCGCGCTGGTTCGTGCGCACGATAAAGCAGGTGTGGTGCGTGTGCGTGTCGTCTGCCGCGATTGCCAGCGATACCTGCGCCTGCTGCGCGGCGTCCAGCAGACGCGCTACTAGATCGACGGGTAGATGCGGCGTATCGCACGGCACCACCACCAGCCAGGGTGCCGTTACCGACTGCATGGCGGCCAGCACGCCGGCCAGCGGGCCGGGGTAACCGGGCAGGGTATCCGGCACTACGCGCGAGCCATATGTCGCGTAGGTGGCCAGATTGCGGTTGGCGCTGATGACGAGTTCGTCGACCTGCGGGCGCAGCGCATCGAGCGCCCACTCGATCAGCGCGCGACCGCGGTATTCGACCAGGCCCTTGTCGGCGCCGCCCATGCGGCTGCCCTGGCCGCCTGCCAGAATGACGGCTGCGACCTGTTCAGCGGCGGGCATACAAGTACAGCCGGTCTGAGCGGTCGCCGGGCCGTGCGCCGCGCCACTGCTCAATCCAGTCTGCGGAAGGCTGGGGTTCGGCGCCACGGTCACGGGTTTCCAGCAGCAGCCATTTGCAGCCCGCGTCGGCAGGGATCAATTGCCGCTTGCTGTGGTAGCCCAGCAATACGCGTTGCTGACGGCGCAGTTGGTCGGCCTGGATGCAATCAGTTGCGGGCACGCGTGCGGCCAGTATTTCACCCACGCTGGCATAGCTCAAACGGCGGTCGAGCGGTGCCTGGAACAGGGCCATCAACAGCGCCCACATGAAGGTCATACTCGCAGTCCACACCAGCATGGGGCGCAACGGCGAGCGGCTGACGCGGCTCAAAAAAACGATCCAGATCAGTGTCACCACAAGGCCCAGCATCAGTGTCCACGGGCGTAGTTCGCCGACCTGGGTCATGCCCAGTTTGGTCAGCCGTGCAGCCAGCCGGGCGGGCGTGCCAAAATCATGCGCGCTCCAGTAAACCCAGAACACCAGCGCCATGAAGCCGAACAGCATGACACCAAACCACATCAGGGCATTGGCTGCGCCGCGGCGCAGGGTGAACAATCCAGCCGCCCCCAGCAACGTCAGCGGCAGCAACAAAATCAGGCCCCGCTCCTCGCCGGGATGGGCATCGAAGGCGTACAGGCCCAACAGGCCCAGCAGCGCGCCAACCGGTAACACGACACCCGGCGACCGCCACTGCCGGCGGCTCCGGTACAGCGCCCATGCTGCCAGCGGCCATGCCGGCCACGCATACCAGCCCAGCAGCCCCAGGTAAAAAGTCGGGCGCTGGCCGGTATCCCCTGTCCAGCGCTGCAGGTTGAGCACCCGCTCGAACGGGATCGACTGCGTGGCCAGATAACCAAGCCAGGCCGCGCCCATCACCAACGCAAACCCCATGCCCCAGAACAACGTGCGGCGTGCGGCCGGGGTTCGATACTCCACCAGCAGCAGCGGTAGCATCCCCGCCAGCAACAGGAACCATGCGGCTTCCGCAGCACCGCCCGCGAGCAGCATCAACACCGTGCCGCCGCCCAGCGCCCATCCGCTATGCGACGCACGCGGCAAACTGGCCAGCCCATACAGCATGATTGCAGCCGCGGCGAACTGGGCGGTGTAGGCATTGAGTTCGTGACCACGAACCAGCAGGCCCAAGCAACCCAGCAAGGTCAGCGCCGCCGCCCAGCCCGTCTCGGCGCCGTATAACACGCGGGCTGCGCGCGCGGTAAACACCAGCGCCAGCACGATGAACAAGCCCGAGGCCAGTCGTGCGCCGTCGGCCAAGGGCAGGAAGGGCGAGGTGAGCCAGGCCGTGGCCATGGCGACCCAGTAATACAGGGGTGGGGTGGTCGGCACGGCCTGGGGCGACACGCCGCTTTGCAGCAGTTGCCA
>CAYGMS010000221.1:3246-4399 GCA_964350905.1 uncultured Thiobacillus sp.
GTTTATTGAACAATTTTGATGAGCTGGCCTGGTTGGGGCTCGCCATTGGGATAAAGATCGTTTATCAACCGCAACTGGCTTTCAGCATCGTTTTCCAGCGGCGATTGCCGTGCCAGGCCCGCCATCGTCATGCCCGGCTGGACGGTCAGCAGCCGCAAAACATAGGCCCGCGCCGCCAGTTTCTCGGCCGGCGTGATCGCGTGGAAACTGTTGATGGCGCCACGCAGGGTACTGCGTTCGCGATCATACGTAGCTTTATCCCTGGCCATGCCGGCAATCAGGTACTGTGTGCCGTTGAACGCCACGGCCGCCACCACCACCGGCTTGCCCTGCTGTGCGCCGGCAGCAAATGCCGCCGGATACCCGCTGAGGCTGCCGCTGTCATAGCGCGCACCGGCATCCAGCTTGAGGCCCTTCTGCAGGGTTTCCAGCGGCTTGCCGCCTTTGGGTCCTTGCTGCAGTTCAACCAGCGCGTCGCCCTTTGGGCTCATCGCCACCACCCGGCTGGGCCGGTTCTGCACCTGCCAGCCCTGCGGAAACTGGATCGCCAGGCCGAGCTTGTCGTGCAGCAGCGCATTGCCGCGTATCACACCCTGCTCAGGACTGTCGCCAAAAACCACGCCGGCCAATTTGGTCAGGTAATTGCTGCGGCCTTCGCGCGGAAGCGCGACCTTGTATTTATCCGCCTCGGCCACGACCTGCTTGAGACGCACATCATTGCTGGGGTGCGTAGCGAATGTGCCGTGATAGGTTTGGGGCTGACGGCCATTACGCTTGGCTTGTTCGGCCGCGAACAGCTCCTGATTTTTCAGCGCCCCCACTACCGCGATCATGGCCTGCGGATCGTAGCCCGTCCTGGCCAGGTATTCGGCGCCCAGCCGATCCGATTCCAGTTCGTGCTCGCGGCCGTAACCCGCCGTCCACGCCTGCGCCAGTGACTGCAGCAGCGTCGCGCCCGCCTGGTTGTCCATACCCGGCACCAGAATCGAGCCCAGCACCGCCCCCAGGCCCGCAGCCGTGGAGGCACTTTGCTGGCGCACGCCATGACGTGCCGTCACGTGGCCGATTTCGTGGCCCACCACGCCGGCCAGCTCGGCTTCGGAGTTCAGATACGCCATGATGCCGCGCGTGATGTAGACATAGCCACCGGGCA
>CAYGMS010000222.1:0-3390 GCA_964350905.1 uncultured Thiobacillus sp.
AGGTGATCATTGGACTCACCATCGTCGCCGCCGGCACTTCGCTGCCCGAACTCGCTACCTCGGTTGTGGCTGCACTGCGCGGCGAGCGCGACATCGCGGTTGGCAACGTGGTCGGCAGTAGCCTCTTCAACATTCTCAGTATCGCCGGCATCGCCGCCGTGGTCACGCCGGGCGGACTTGGGGTCGCTGCCTCGCTGATCCATTTCGATATTCCGGTCATGATTGCGGTGGCGCTCGCCTGTCTGCCGGTATTCGCCACCGGCCATTTGATCGCGCGCTGGGAAGGGGCGCTGTTCCTCGGCTATTACTTGGCCTACGTGTTATACCTGATCCTCGCGACCACCGAGCATGCGGCGTTGCCGGGGTTCAGCTCAGCCATGCTTGGATTCGTGCTGCCACTCACGGCCGTGACGCTGACCGTGGCACTGGTGCGCCATCGTGCCTCGGCGGGGGAGATCAAGTCATGAAAGCCCCTTTGCCTCTTGCATGCTGGCTGGACAAGGTGCGCTTAACCATGCGGCATGTTCTGAATAAGGTACGAAAATTCCCGGTCAATTCATTCGTTAGGCGCGCTGCCTTGTTTGCCGCGCTGTGGTGGGTTCTGGCGGAAGGCAATTTCGCCGCCTGGGGCGTGGGGCTGGTGAGCGTCATACTGGCCCTGGCGGTCAGCCTCATCCTATTACCGCCAGGCCCGTCGCGGTTTTCACTGACCGGATTGGCGAGCTTTCTCGGCTTTTTCCTGGTGCAATCGGTCAAGGGCGGTGTTCAAGTGGCCCTCATGGCCCTGCGTCCTCGCCTCGATCTGCGACCCGCCGTTCTCGATATTCCTATGCGCCTGCCGGAGGGGCGCGCGCGAGTTTTTCTGGCCAACACCTTGAATCTGCTGCCCGGCACCCTGAGCGCCGGCCTGGAAGGCAAACATTTGCGGATGCACGTGCTGGACGAACGCAGCCCGGTGGAGACGGAGGTGCGCGAAGTCGAGATGCGCATCGCGCGCATGCTGGACTTGTCCCTGGAGGCATTGTGACGCACCTTTACCTGATCCTGGCCGTGTTCCTGCTCGTCAATCTAATGGCGGCGCTGTGGCGGGTCGTGCGCGGCCCGATGCCTGCCGACCGCCTGCTGGCCGCGCTACTGTTTGGCACCACCGGCGTGGCAGTGCTATTGCTGCTGGCCTATGCGGGGGGCGGGCCGACCCTGGTGGATGTGGCCTTGGTGTTCGCCCTGCTGGCTGTCATCACCGGCGCTGCCTTCGTTCGGAGGGTATGGGAGGAGGAGAGCAATGGACCTCGTTGACCTGTTGAGCGCGGTGCTACTGATCGTCGGCGCTGCTTTCTTTCTAGCCGGCACGGTGGGCCTGCTGCGCTTTCCAGACGTGTATACCCGGCTGCATGCCTTGGCCAAAGCGGACAACCTCGGGCTGGGTTTCACCGTGCTCGGACTGATACTCCAGGCGCCTGGCGTGGCGGCGGGATTGAAGCTGGTCCTGGTCTGGCTGCTGGCCCTGGCCGCCAGCGCCACGGTGAGTTACCTGATTGCCCAGCGCGCTTTCACCAGGGGAGTCGTGCCCTGGAAACCCAAAGAGCGCAAGCCATGATCTTCGACCTGCTGCTGGCTGCAGCCTTGCTGTGGAGCGCCGCGCAGGCGCTGACCACGCCGGACCTGTTTCGTGCCGTGGTGCTGTTCATCATATTCGGCCTGCTCATGGCGCTGGCCTGGGTGCGCCTGAACGCCCCCGACATCGCCCTGGCCGAAGCGGCCATCGGCGCCGGCCTCACCGGGGCGTTGCTGCTCGATGCGGTAGGACATCTGCGCAAAAAGCAGCGGGAGCGATCTCCATGAAAACCCTGCTGAATGTCGTTGTTTTGCTCCTGGCCAGCACGCTCGGTCTGGCCCTTGGCTGGTCGATGCTGGACCTGCCAGTGGCGGCCGTACGCCTGCCGGAACAGGTGACAGCGCAGCTCGACATGAGCGGCGTGGCGCACCCGGTGACAGCGGTGCTGCTCAACTTCCGCGGCTACGATACCTTGCTGGAGATAGCCGTATTGCTGGCAGCCCTGTTAGGCATGCTGGCCCTGCCGCGCCCTGTGGCCGGCCGCGAAAATCGTCCTGTTCCTGCCAGCACGATGCTGCAAACCTTGGCCCGGCTGCTGGTGCCACTAATGGTGCTGGTGGCGGGCTATGTGCTGTGGGCGGGGGCGTACCAGCCGGGCGGCGCGTTTCAGGCCGGAGCGGTGCTGGCGGGTGCGGGGGTGCTGCTGCATCTGGCCGGCCTGCTACCGGCCTGGGTGACACTGGGACAGACACTCCGCGCCGGGCTCGCAGTCGGCTTGCTGGTGTTTATCGCGGTAGGGGCGGCGGTCATGGCGCAAGGAACCCTGCTGCAATATCCACCCGACTGGGCCGGCGCGCTGATCCTTGCAATCGAGGCGAACCTGACGTTATCCATTGGCCTCATCCTGGCCGGGTTGTATCTCGTCCTGACTAACTCTGGAGAGCGGGCATGAGCGCCGCCCTGGTTTATGCTCTCACCGGTGCCGCACTATTCGTCTTCGGCGTGGCCGGCTTGATGCTGCAGCCGCATTTGTTACGCAAGATCCTGGCCTTCAACGTCATGGGCAGCGGCGTTTTCCTGGTGCTGGTGGGCCTGGGTCAGCGCGCCGGCATCCCCGACCCGGTGCCCCAGGCTATGGTATTGACCGGCATCGTCGTCGCCATCGCAGCCACCGCCCTGGCCTTGGCTCTGGCACGGCAGCTGCTGGATCTGCAGGGTGAGATGCGACTGCCGGAAGAAGAACTGGACAAGGACAGGCTGGATGTCTGACAGCGCCGCTGATCCTATCAAGCGCGAAAACGCGAACACGAGCCGACAAACTCGGAAAGGAGCTAATCCCGCATGAAACGAATGGAGGATTTCCTGCAAGGGAAAAGACGTGCCCTGATCGCTGGGAGCGCGTTACTGGTTTTGTTGATCATGGTCGATGTCAGCACCAACTCGGAACTTAATCTCTCCCCCCTCTATCTCGCGCCTGTTCTCCTGGTTACGTGGTACGTAGGAACTGCTTGGGGTGTCTCTTTCGCCGTCGTGGCGATTTTGGTTTCTGTTGTGATCGGCATATGGACGGGGCATCACTATTCGCATGCTTTCTATTTCTATTTCCATATTGCCGGCAAAGTGTTTTCGCTCCTGGTGTTCCTATGGGTGGTCAAGCTCGCCTCCCGCCTCAGGCGGGCCCACGACCTTGAACGGGCTCACGCCAGAACGGATTTCCTCACAGGTATCGCAAACCGGGCTGCCTTTTTCGAAGCGCTTGCCAGGGAAATAGAACGTGACAGACGGCATCACCATCCTTTCACGCTGATTTTTCTGGACTGCGACAACTTCAAGGC
>CAYGMS010000222.1:3400-4366 GCA_964350905.1 uncultured Thiobacillus sp.
CTTCAAGGCCGTAAACGACCAATTGGGACACGCAATCGGCGATGGCCTGCTCCGTGTGGTAGCGGAAACCCTCGTATCCGCTGTGCGGAAAACGGATTTAGTGGCACGCCTCGGCGGTGACGAATTTATCGCGCTGATGCCGGAAACAGATGTGGAGCAATGCGGTGAACTGGTAAAGCAACTCAGTGGCCGACTTGACGATGCGATGCGCAGCAACAAGTGGCCGGTCAGCTTCAGCATCGGAGTGGCAGTCTTCCCGCACGCGCCCGATTCTGCCGATCAGGCCATCGAATTTGCCGATTCCCTGATGTATCAAGCCAAGAACGCGGGCAAGCATCGAATTGCGCAAGCATCCTATGCCGCTTAACCATTCAGGAACCGATCGAAGGGCGCGGAGCATACTCCGCGAAGTTCTTAAGCACCCTGCCAGCGGGAGAGGGTGGCTGCGAGTGTCGCAACACGACTTGCACGGTGAATTGGCCTTGCCGGAAAAAGCGGCGGGAAAGGACTGGCTGGATGTTTGACCCCATTCCCTGGCTGATCCTGTTGCCCCTGATCTGGGCGACCCTGGCTTTCATATATGGGCCAGGTCGGGGCGGCCGGCTGGCCGTGGCAGGTCTGACGCTGCAACTTGCCCTGGCGGCGATACTGGCGCAGCAGATCGTCGCAGACGGCGCGCGGGTGTACGCCGTGGGCGGATGGGGCGCGCCACTGGGCATCGACCTCGCGGTTGACGGTCTCAGCGCAGTAATGCTGCTGCTGACCCAAGCGGTGGCCTTCCCGCTCGCTTTTTACGCGCGCGCCTATTTTGCTGGCAATGCCCATCCGCTGCGCTATTTCTGGCCGCTGACCGGCTATCTGCTGGCGGCCATGAACGCGCTGTTCCTGTCTGCCGATGTGTTCAATATTTACGTCACCCTGGAGCTGCTTGGGTTGGCTGCGGTTGGGTTGGTTGCGGTGGCGGGC
>CAYGMS010000223.1:0-4357 GCA_964350905.1 uncultured Thiobacillus sp.
TTTGGTTACCGGTTTATTGACCAAACCACCGAACAGGTCGACCTGTCTGCACAATGGCCGCTGGGTAACCGCTGGTATGGCATGTTCCGTTACAACTATTCCTTCCAGGACAACAAACTGGTCGAAGGCCTGGCAGGGCTTGAATACAATGGCGGATGCTGGGCGATACGTAGCGTCATACAGCGCCTGGCCACCAAGGAAAACCAGTCCACCGACGCCCTGTTTTTCCAACTGGAGTTGAACGGCATGGGGCGCCTGGGCGCCAACCCGCTCGACGTTTTGAAACAAAGTGTTCCCGGATACCGACCAAGCAATGAAATACTTCAAACGCCCTGAATGGCTTCGCCCGCACTGGATGCTGGCGCTGTGGATGATCGCCGGATCGACTGCGCTTCCCGCCCATGCCGCCACCGCCACACCACTTGACCACATCGTCGCAGTCGTCAATGACGAGGTCATTACCCGGCAGGAGCTGGCCAAGCGCTACGACGATATTGTCCAAAGCCTGTCGCGACAAAACACCCCGTTACCGCCGCGCGATGTACTGGAAAAGCAGCTGCTCGAACGCATGGTGACCGAACTCAGCCTGCAGCAACACGCCCGCAGCACCGGCGTGCGGGTTGACCCGACGCAGGTCGAGCGCGCGCTGCAACGCATCGCCGCACAAAACAAACTCGACATCGCCGGGCTGCAAGCCGCCATGGAAAAGAGCGGCCAGAGCATCGACACCATGCGCACCACCATCCGCAATGAAATCCTGATTGCTCGGGCACGCGAACGCGATGTGGACAACCGTGTTTCGGTCAATGATTCCGAAATCGAAGGCTATCTGCAAACGCTGGTGCAACAAGGTGTCGAGACGGAATACGACTTCGCCCACATCCTCATCACGCTGCCGGAAAACGCTTCACCCGAACAAATCCAGGCGCGTCATGCCCGTGCCGAGGACGTCCTCGCCCAGCTCAAGAACGGGGCGGATTTTGCCCAGTTGTCCGCCAGCCATTCCGATGCATCGAATGCCTTGCAAGGCGGTGCCTTCGGCTGGCGCGCCAGCGGCAAGCTGCCCGAACTGTTTGTCGAAGCGCTGAAACCCATGCAGCCCGGCCAGCTCAGCCCACTGCTCAAAAGCAGCAATGGTTTCCACATTCTCAAGCTCAACGACAAGCGTGGACTCGATGCCACGCTCAATGTCACGCAAACGCACGCCCGCCACATCCTCATCAAGACCAATGAACTGACCTCGGAATCCGATGCCCGCAACCGGCTGCTGCAACTCAAGGAGCGCATCGACAATGGCGTCAAATTCGATGAACTGGCGCGCCTGCATTCCGACGATGCCAGCGCCGCCAAGGGTGGCGACCTGGGCTGGATCAATCCCGGTGACACCGTGCCCGACTTCGAAAAAGCGATGGACGCCCTGAAGCCCGGCGAAGTCAGCGCCCCCATCCAGTCGCCGTTTGGCTGGCACTTGATCCAGGTGCTGGAACGTCGCAATCAGGATGTCACGCAGGAACGCCAGAAGCTGCTGGCGCGCCAGGCGATTCGCGAGCGCAAGTCTGAAGAAGCGTTCCAGGACTGGGTGCGGCAGATTCGTGACTCGGCCTACGTCGAACTGCGGCCGATCGATTGACCGAGGCACACCCCGGGGTGAATGAAGCGGCCAAGCTGCCCGTCCTGGCGCTCACTGCGGGCGAGCCGGCCGGGGTCGGTCCCGACCTCTGTATTGCGCTCTCGCATCAGGAACTGCCGTGCCGCCTCTCGGTACTGGGCGACATCGAAGTGCTGCGCGCCCGCGCCGCGCAGCTCGGCATTCACGTCAACTTCATCAGCAGCGACATCATCCCCCCGCATCAGCCAGGGGCGCTGCATGTACACCACATACCGGTCGCCACGGCCGTCACGCCGGGCGAGCTCAACAGCAGCAACAGCGCCCATGTACTGGCCCTGCTCGACGTCGCCCTCGCGGGCTGCCTGAACGGCTCGTATCACGCCGTCGTCACCGCACCGGTGCACAAGGGCATCATCAACGATGCCGGTTTTTCCTTCACCGGCCACACTGAATATCTGGCCGAGCATAGCGGCATACCCAAAGTCGTGATGATGCTCGTCGGCGGCGGTCTGCGCGTGGCACTGGCGACCACCCACCTGCCCCTGCGTGACGTGGCTGATGCCATCACACCAAAACTACTCGATGAAGTGATCCACATCCTGCATGCCGACCTGAAACACAAATTCGGTATTTCCCAGCCACGTATTATTGTGGCCGGACTCAATCCGCATGCCGGTGAATCCGGTCACCTGGGACATGAAGAAATCAGCATCATCGAACCGGCGCTCGCACGGCTGCGTGTACAGGGGATGAACTTGGTTGGCCCCTTGCCGGCCGACACGCTGTTCTCACGGATACGCCACGAACCCTGCGATGCGGTGCTGGCGATGTATCACGACCAGGGGCTGCCGGTGCTTAAATACGCCAGCTTTGGTGCGGGCGTGAACGTCACGCTGGGCCTGCCCTTCATCCGCACTTCGGTTGACCATGGCACCGCGCTCGATCTCGCCGGATCAGGCCGCGCGGAAGTGGGCAGTCTGCTGGCGGCCATTGAAATGGCGCTGGACATGGTCGCGCAGCACGCATCCGGCGTGCGCACCTGACATGCACATTCCACGCAAGCGCTTCGGCCAGAATTTCCTGATTGACGACGGCATCATCCACGCCATCGTCAACGCCATCCATCCGCAAGCGGGCGAAACTGTGGTCGAGATCGGTCCGGGACTGGGCGCGCTGACCAAACCCCTGCTCGAGCGTGTGCCACATTTGCATGCGGTTGAACTGGACCGCGATATCGTCGCGCGCCTGCAAAAAACCTGGGGCCCCGACCGCCTGACGGTTCACAGCAGCGACGCACTGAAATTTGATTTCTCGACCCTGGGCACCGACCTGCGCATCGTCGGCAACCTGCCGTACAACATTTCCACCCCGCTGCTGTTCCACCTGATCGAGTTTTCCGCGCACATTCGCGACCTGCATTTCATGCTGCAGAAAGAAGTTGTCGAGCGCATGGTTGCCGAACCGTCCAGCAACGATTACGGGCGGCTGACCATCATGCTGCAGCGCCGCTTTCATCTGGAATGGCTGCTGGATGTGCCGCCCACCGCGTTCAATCCGCCGCCCAAGGTGAATTCGGCCGTGGTGCGGCTGATCCCGAAAAAACCCGCTGAAATCATGCCGCTGAACGAGAACTTGTTCGCACGCGTGGTCGCGGCGGCCTTCTCGCAACGCCGCAAAACCCTGCGCAACACCCTCGGCAGCCTGCTGACAGCAGACGATTTCAGCGCCCTGGGGATTGATTCAGGCAAACGCGCCGAAAACCTCGCCGTAGCCGACTACGAAGCGATCACCCAACGCCTGGCTCAACAGTAACACTCAGTTCTGCAGCACCGGATAATCGGTATAACCCTGTTCCTCGCCTGTATAGAGCCTGTCGTAATCGGGTGCGTTCAATGCCGCACCGATCCGGAAACGCTCGACCAGATCCGGGTTGGCCAGCAGCAGGCGGCCAAACGCGATGGCATCGGCGGCGCCTGACGTCACCGCCTCCTGCGCTGTACCAAAATCATAGCCATTGTTGCGGATCAGATTGCCCGTATACAGCTCGCGTAGCCTGTCGTAATCAAACGGCAGCCACGCCTCTTGAGGCGCGCCGCCGGTTCCCTGCAGGATATCCAGAAACGCCAGCCGGAACGGGTTGAGTTGCTCCACCACATACTCGAAGGTGTCCTGCGGATTGTCGTCGCTGATGTCGTTGAACGGCGTCACCGGGGACAGGCGCAGACCGACGCGGTCCGGGCCGGTTGCCTTGCATACCGCATCCAGCACCTCCAGCAGCAAACGCGCACGCTTTTCCGCGCTGCCGCCATAGCCATCCGTGCGCTGGTTGGTGGACGAGCGCAGGAACTGATCCAGCAGATAGCCGTTTCCGGCATGAATTTCCACACCATCAAATCCCGCGTCCATCGCATTGCGGGCAGCCTCGGCGTAAGTCTTGACCAGGGCCGGGATTTCTGAAATATCAAGCGCCCGCGGCGTCACGTAATCCTGCATCGCCTGTCCGGTGAACACCTGGCCGGCCGGACGAATTGCGGAAGGCGCCACCGGCAGAATGCCGCCCGGCTGCAGGTCCGGATGCGAAATCCGTCCCACATGCCAGAGCTGAACGGCAATCTTGCCGCCCGCGTCATGCACGGCATCCGTCACCAATTTCCAGCCCGCAATCTGCTCGGCGGTATGAATGCCCGGCGTGCGCGGATAGCCGTGCCCCTCCGCGCAAATCGGCGTGGCCTCGGTCAGGATCAGGCC
>CAYGMS010000224.1:0-4356 GCA_964350905.1 uncultured Thiobacillus sp.
GCGCCTGCCCGGGCAGGCGCCGATTGCCCTGGAACCACGCGAGCACCTGCAATATGTGTGGTTGCCCTGGGAAAAAGCCGTGGAACGCTGTTTTTCGCCCAGCAACGCAGCGGCCATTCGCCTGCTGTCCATGCGTTTATAATGAAGAGATGACTTCTCCGTTACACATTGCAAGCTACAACATCCATAAAGGCCTGTCGCAATTCAACCGGCGGCTGACCGTGCACGAGTTGCGTGACCGTCTCGGCACGCTGGGCACCGATATCGTTTTTCTGCAGGAAGTGCAGGGCAGCCACGGTCAGCGGGCCAGCCGGTTCCAGCATTGGCCCGTGGGGTCGCAGCATGAATTTCTGGCAGGGCATGTCTACACTGATTTTGCCTACGGCAAGAATTGTGTCTACGACACCGGCCATCACGGCAATGCCATCTTGTCGCGCTACAAGATTCTGTCATGGGAAAACGAGGATATTTCGGCCCATGCCTTCGAGAGCCGCGGCATGCTGCATTGCGAAATCGACGTGCCGGGTGTGGCCGTGCCGGTGCACTGCATCAATGTGCACCTGGGCCTGACCGAACGTGGCCGCAAGCGCCAGTTGGCGATGATTGTGGCGCGCGTGCGTGCCATGGTGCCGGACGGCGCGCCGTTGATCCTCGCCGGTGATTTTAATGACTGGCTGGTCCGCACCGGGCGCTATTTTGAGGACGAGCTGGGCTTGTCCGAGGTGTTCGAAACCCACCATGGCAAGCCGGCGCGCAGCTACCCCTCCATCCTGCCCATGTTCCAGCTCGACCGGATTTATGTGCGGCGCTTCAACATCCATGCCGCGCAGGTGCACACCGGCAATGCCTGGCACCGGATTTCCGATCACGCCGCGCTGTCGGCCAAACTCATCCTGGCCTGATGGCTGCCCGCCCACGCTGAAACAACGGTCCCCGCTTTGATAGGTTCATCCCTATGAAAGACCGACAGCGCCAGCCACGCTTTCGCAGTAGCGCCCCGGTTACCGGCAATCACGTGCGTTTGCTGCAAAGCGGGGTTGAATTCTTTCCTGCGCTTATCACGGCAATCGATGCCGCGCAGACCGAAATCCATCTCGAAACCTATATTTTCAACGCCGACCCCTGTGCCGAGACGGTGCGGGATGCGTTGATCCGTGCCGCACAGCGCGGAGTGCGCGTGCGCTTGATGATTGATGGCATCGGCTCGCGTGATTTTCCGGCCGCCTGGCTGAAACTGCTGCAAGCCGCTGGCGTCAGCGTGCTGGTGTATCGGCCGCTGGTATCCGGCTGGCGCGCCAATCCCCACAGCCTGCGGCGGCTGCACCGCAAACTGGTGGTGATCGACGCGCGCATCGCCTTGGTCGGCGGCATGAACCTCATCGATGACTACGTGCCCATCCGTTACGAAGCGCCGCGGCTGGATTTCAGCGTCGAAGTACAAGGTCCCCTGCTTGCCCGCATCCATCCAAGCGTGCGCCGGTTGTGGTGGCTGGTGGCCTTGTCGCAGTTGCACACGGGTGAAGACAAAACCAGGCTTGAATCTGCCTGGCCGACCGATGGCAATGTGCGTGCCGCTTTTGTCGTGCGTGACAACTTTGCGCATCGTCGCGACATCGAGCGTGCGTATCTGGCTGCGCTGGCGCTGGCGCGTGAAGACATCCTGATCGCCAACGCCTATTTTTTCCCCGGCTACCGGTTCCGGCGTTTGCTGAAAAAAGCCGCAGCGCGTGGCGTGCGGGTGCAATTGCTGGTGCAGGGCCATACCGATCATCCCTTCTTTCAGGCCGCCGCACGCGCCCTCTATCGCAACCTGCTCACCGCCGGCGTGGCCATATATGAATACAGAGTGAGCGAACTGCACGCCAAAGTCGCCGTGGTTGACGGCTACTGGGCCACCGTAGGCTCCAGCAATATCGATCCTTTCAGCCTGTTGCTGGCGCGCGAGGCGAATGTGGTGGTGGAAGACGCGGCGTTCTCACGCGATCTGCAGCAGCGACTGCAACAGGCCATCAATCAATCAGAGGCGCTGGACCCGGCCGACTGGCAGCGCCGCGGCTGGGCGCGCCGCACCTTGTCGTGGCTGGCCTATGGCGGCGTGCGCCTGATGGTGGGGTTGGTAGGGGGCGGGCGCTGGATGTGAGCTGAAATTGCAGTTTCGCTTTATTCTTTCGTAGTGCGTGATATCATTTTAGTGAAATGTATATCATTTTGTTTTCGGGAAAGGAATAAAGTCATGGCCCGCACCCTTATTACGCTGGACGACCAGGCAAAAGCCTGGCTCGCCAGTCAGGCCAAAGCCGAGCGCGTTTCCATGAACGAAATTGTTCGCCGCGCCGTAGACCGTTTGCGTGCCGAGCATGATCGCACGCAGGCCCTGGCACAGGGCCTGCGACAGACGGCCGGGATATGGAAGCATGGCGACGGCATGGAGTGGCAAAACCGGCTGCGTGACGAATGGGAGGGACGATGAATCGTCTGCTTGATTCCGTCATTCTGATTGATCATTTCAACGGGGTGGCGTCCGCTACCGACTACCTGATGCAATGGGCACCCGACTGCGCGATCTCTGCCATCACCCGTGCCGAGGTGCTGACCGGTTTCGACGAAGCAGACTGGGCGCGCCCTATGGCCTTGCTCGCGCATTACCCGGTACTTGCAGTGGATGCTGCCGTGGCCGACGAAGCCGCGCGTTTGCGCAGGCAATACCGCTGGAAATTGCCCGATGCCCTGCAAGCCGCGTTTGCCGTATTGCATGGGTTGCGACTGATTACCCGAAACACCCGCGACTTCCCGCCCGACACCTTCAGTTTTGTCGAAGTCCCGTACCAGCTTGCGCCACCGCAGTAGCGCCCGCCATCGCGCCATCCAGGTTCTTGTATTGGTGTGAACGGAATTCAGTCTCGTTCTGACATGCCATGTTGCGCATGTATACAGTGTCATACAGGAGCAAATCATGGCCACGGCAGTACTGGCATTACGCGTTCCCGAAGAAATCAAGACAAAGCTCGACAGGCTTGCGCAAGCCACACATCGTTCCAGGTCATATCTGGCAGAAGAGGCCATCGCGCGATACATCGATCTGGAAGCCTGGCAAATCGGCGAAATCGAGCTGGCGATTCAGGAAGCCGACCGGGGCGATTTCGCAACCCCGTCTGACTTGGCGGGCCTGCTGAAGAGATATGCAGTTTAAATGGCCGCACAACTGCCACTGCACCTCTGATAGATAATCAGCCTGTAATTTGCTTGGCAAAGCGGATTCGATTACGTATATTGATTGTTAATCAATACGTGCTTCATGAGGATCGCCATGTCCACCAACAAACTTACCCTCAGCATTGATGCTGACACAGTCAAGAAAGCCAAGCGTTATGTTGCGGCCCACGGGACCAGCCTGTCACGCCTATTGACTCAATACCTGGCCAGCCTGCCCGACGATACCCGGCAAACATGGCCACCCAGAGTGGGTCGTTTGGCCGGAGTGTTGCCACCGCAGACGGATACCGACGAATACAAAGAACATCTTCACGGCAAGTACGACTTGTGAAACTCTTTGTAGACACCAACGTCGTGCTCGACGTGCTGGCGCAACGCGAACCCTGGTTCAACGATTCGGCGCGTCTGCTGGCACACATTGAACGGGGCGGCGCAACCGGGCATATCGCCGCACATACGCTCACTACCTTGCATTACCTGCTGGCCAGGCACTTGGGCCAGCAAAAGGCCGCCGCTGTTTTAATCGATCTCACCACCCTGTTGCGTATCGAGCCGGTCGATCATTTGGTTCTGCAGCAGGCGCTGGCGCTTGGCTGGCGTGATTTCGAGGATGCTGTGCAGGCAGTCACCGCAGCCCAGTGCCAGGCCGATTACCTCGTCACCCGCAATCCGCGCGATTTCAAACAAAGCCTGGTCCCCATCATCACGCCATCCGAATTTCTGGCGTTGCGTACCTGAGGCTGTTGCCTTTGTGCAACAAAACAACACTTTCCACCCCATTTAACGGAAAAAACAACAACTCTGCTTGTCGGTCGGGTCGGAGTCTGGATAATCGATTCCGTCCACAACGCATTTTTACGTGCAGGACAGCTCTGCAGAGCTTCAAACAGAAACTGGTTTTGGTAACTGGTTTAATTATTTTCTTTAGGAGAAAGTTATGAAAAAAACCCTGATCGCACTGGCAGTTGCCGGCGTTGTTGCCGCTCCTGCTGCTTTTGCTGCAACCTCCAACGTTGACGTCTACGGCAAGCTGCACATGTCCATTTCGTTGTTTGATGACCAGCTGACTGGCACCAGCGACGTGCAGGTTTCCTCCACCGCCAGCCGTATCGGTTTCAAGGGATCGGAAGATCTGGGCGGCGG
>CAYGMS010000225.1:0-4332 GCA_964350905.1 uncultured Thiobacillus sp.
CTGTTGTCACTGCCGCTGACGGCCCCCATGTTCGGCAGCCTGTTCGGCGCACACTGGATGCTGCCGGGCTGGCTGCAGATGGTCTTGGCCACGCCGGTGCAATTCTGGCTCGGCGCACGCTTTTATCGTGCCGGCTGGAAAGCGCTGCGCGCAGGCAGCGGCAACATGGATCTGCTGGTGGCGGTGGGCACCAGCGCGGCCTATGGCCTGAGCGTGTATCTGCTGTTCACCCGTGCCGACGACATGCATCTGTATTTCGAGGCCTCGGCAGTGGTGATCAGCCTGGTGCTGCTCGGCAAGTGGCTGGAGGCCCGCGCCAAACACCAGACCACTGAAGCGATCCGTGCCCTGCAATCCTTGCGGCCAGCCACCGCGCGGGTGCGCCGCGACGGGGTCGATAGTGATGTGTCGATCGACACCATCCGGGTAGGCGATCTCGTGGTCATCCGCCCCGGCGAACGGGTACCCGTGGATGGCGAGGTCATGGAAGGCAACAGCCAGATCGATGAATCCATGCTCACCGGCGAATCCCTGCCGGTCGACAAGCAACCCGGCGACAGCGTGACCGGCGGCGCGATCAACGCCCACGGCATGCTGATTGCGCGCACCACGGCGGTGGGTGCCGAAACTACGCTGGCGCGCATCATCCGGCTGGTGGAAAACGCCCAGGCCGCCAAGGCGCCGATTCAACGGCTGGTCGACAAGGTGAGTGCGGTGTTCGTGCCGGTGGTGATGGGGATCGCACTGCTCACATTCATAGGCTGGTGGGCGCTGGGCGGCGATGCCGAACAGGCCATCCTCAATGCGGTGGCGGTGCTGGTGATCGCCTGTCCGTGCGCGCTCGGTCTCGCCACCCCTACTGCGATCATGGCGGGAACCGGTGTCGCCGCGCGTCACGGCATCCTGATCAAGGACGCCGAGGCGCTGGAGCTGGCGCACAAGATCAGCACCGTGGTTTTCGACAAAACCGGCACACTCACCGACGGCATGCCCCAAGTGACCGCATGCGTGGCGGCAGAGGGCAGCGACCGCAACGAAATATTGTCCATCGCTGCCGGTTTGCAGGCAGGCAGCGAGCATCCTTTGGCGCGCGCCGTGCTGACTGAAGCGGAAACGGCCTCTCTTGCAGCCACGCCAGCGCGGGCGCAACAGGCATTGCCCGGTCGCGGCATCGCGGGCGAGGTCAACGGTGCTCTGTATTGGCTGGGCAACCGCCGGTTGATGCTGGACAAGCACATTGCCACCGCCGCGCTGGAAGCCGCCGCGGACAAACTGGAAGCGGAAGGGCGCACGGTGTCATGGCTGGCACGTGCCAGCGACAGCCATGCGCTGGGGCTGCTGGCGTTTGGCGACGCCATCAAGCCCAGTGCGGTGAACGCCGTGGCCAAGCTCAAGGCGCTCGGTATTGCCACCGTCATGCTCACAGGCGATAACCAGGGTGCGGCACACGTTGCGGCAACGGCACTGGGCATCGACACGGTCATGGCCGAGGTGCTGCCCGCAGACAAGGCCCGACAGGTCAACCAGCTGAAAACCAATGGGCAAACCGTGGCCATGGTCGGCGACGGCATCAACGATGCACCCGCGCTCGCTGCGGCGGATGTCGGCATCGCCATGTCGAGCGGCAGTGACGTTGCCATGCACACCGCCGGCATCACCCTGATGCGTGGCGACCCGGCGCTGGTGGCCGATGCCATCGACATTTCAAAACGCACCTACGCCAAGATCCGTCAGAACCTGTTCTGGGCCTTCATCTATAACATCGTGGGGATTCCACTCGCCGCCGCAGGCCTGCTGAACCCGGTGATCGCCGGCGCAGCGATGGCATTTTCCAGCGTCAGCGTGGTCAGCAACGCGCTGCTGCTGCGCCGCTGGCGGCCGGCGCGGGATGCTCGCTAGCCCGAACCTTTACTCGGACCCGCCCGTACCCACAGACCGAGGGTCCCGCCCGGCCCAGTCATATCTCACCTCGATCATGACCAGCGCGCGTACCGGTCGGCCTGCTTTTTGTGCCGGCTCAAAACGTGCGGCACGAAACGCCTGGATGGCCGACTCATCAAACGCGCCCGGCGGAGTCGAACTCACCACCTCCACGTCGCTGACACGGCCATCGGCCTCCACCTTCAACTGTAAACGCACTGTGCCGGACAATTTCCTGCGGTCCGCTTCTGCCGGGTAGTCCGGTTCGATCGCACGAATTGCGCGTGGATGCACATCGACTTCGCGCGCACTGTAGTAAGTCAGATCGACCGAACTGGTGATCGTCACGGGCGATGCAGGCGCAGATGGTGCCTCAACTGCGGTGGATGACGCTGGCGGTGTGCCCGGCGTAACCTCGGCTGGTGATGGAGCAACGGGCTGAACCACCGGCACAGCCTCCGCCGTTTCGGTTGATGCGAGCAAGGGCACCTCGCCCGGTGCCGGGTCGGGTACATCGACGTCGGGTGTGATGGCATGAGGCGACACCAGGCGCGCCTCGATCATCGTACCGCCAAAATTTGTTGCCGCAGGCGGTGCCACCTGCACCAGCGCAATCAACGCCGCATGCAGGCCCAGCGAAATCCACATGGCGGCCAATGGCCGCTGCAGCCGGAGTGGAATCGTCGGTTCGTCGAATGAGGCATTCACTGCAACGGGTACTCAGCAGGGTATGTTTGGACGGGAAACCGGACTTGCTGGCCTAGAATAAGCGCCACAAGCACATCCGGAGAAGACCATGAAAAGACGCATCATTGCGAGCGCCATCTTAGCATCGGCGTGGGCTGCAGCGGCTTGTGCCAACGCCGCCGATCTGGTCAAAACCACCATCAAGGCCGCCGACGGTTCCGAAGTCCCCGTTGAAATCGCCACCCCGTCGGGCAAAGGCCCGTTCCCACCCGTGCTGTTCATTCACGCCAAGCGCGGTTATGAAGGCGATGAACGCGCCCACGTACGTGAACTCGCCGAGCAGGGCTTTCTCGTCGTCGCCCCCGATTGGCAAAGCGGCCGCTTCATCGAGCGCTGGCCCTCCGCCCACAACCCCGACACTGAAATGGACGTGGAAGCCGGGCTGGATTATCTGAAGTCGCTACCCCATGCCTGCAAACAACCGGTCGGTATCGTCGGCCTGTCGCGCGGCCCGTATTACGCCATCCGCCTCGCCGCCAAACGCGGCCCGGACATCGCCGCCATCGTCAGCTATTACGGCCACATGCAGAATCCCAACGCCCCCGAACCGGATCAACTGTTCCGCATCGCACCCGAAATCATGCAGATCACCACGCCCATGCTGTATCTGATTGGCGATGCCGATTACGAACTGCGCCGCATGAACGGCGGACGCGCATTCTATGCATTGTGGGAACGCGGCGTGCCGGTGGAATGGCAGGAATACCCGATGGCGCGACGTGCATTCGACTTCCGCCCCGATCAGACGCCGGAAGAGAAAATTGCGGCCAAACATGCACGTGAGCGTTCGAAAAACTGGCTGATGAAATGGATGAAGCTGACGCCGGAAATGCGGTGTCAATGAGTAGCCCAGACATTCGCCGGTCAAAAGGCCACCAATAACCCACTGCTGGCCGGGAACAGTCCGGCCGATTCTGTTGATCGAGGAGATGCATGCAGGCACTTTTTGTTCACGGCATGGGCCGCTCGCCGATATCGGGGTGGCGACTGCTGGCACGGCTCCGCGCCCAGGGCATACACACCCATACGCTGGGCTACGCCGCCACATTCCAGAGCTTTGCCTCCATCCACCAACGGCTTGTCGCCAGGATCAATGCACTGTCCGCCCATGGCGACTATGTGCTGATTGGACACTCGCTGGGCGGCGTGCTGCTGAGAGCGGCCGTGGCTTCATTGACACCGGGCACCCGGCTGCCGCGTCAGATTTTCTTGCTCGGCTCACCAATCCAGCCTTCGTGCCTGGCGCAGAAGCTGCAACGCAACTGGCTCTTTCGTGCCCTGGCGGGAGACTGCGGGCAGTTGCTGGCGTCCCCCACCCGAATGGCGGCTATCGAGGTAGGAAGCGTGCCCACCATCAGCGTGGTGGGCGTATCGGGCTGGACGGGTTGGTTGAGCCCATTTAAAGACGAAGCAAACGACGGCCTGGTGTCGGTTGCCGAGGCGAGTGCAGCATGGCTTACCGAAGAAATCCGCATCCCGGCCTGGCATACGTATCTGCCTTCGAACAAACAGGTTGCGGATTTGGTCCTGGAAAGAATAGTTCAGTGATTCCGCCGACAGTCCTTTGAAAGAGGCTGCGCAAGCTGCGGTTAAGGAACCCCTGAAAAAGCTGTCACCCCGGCGAACGCCGGGGTCCAGATGCTTGATCTGGCTGGATTCCGGCGT
>CAYGMS010000226.1:0-4324 GCA_964350905.1 uncultured Thiobacillus sp.
TTCCCAAGAAACACCGAGAAGAACCATACAAGCGTGTCGAAGGACTTGTTCAGCGCTTCCCTAAACCCGCAAGGCAGGGCTCCACCGCCCGCAACTTGCCACAATGTTAAAATGCCGGGTTTTTCCAGCCCTTCAGGTTCCCCGCCGTGCTTACCGCTTCCAGCATCACCCTTCAATTCGCAGCCAAACCCCTGTTCGAGAACGTCAACGTCAAGTTCGGCGACGGCAACCGTTATGGCCTGATCGGTGCCAACGGCTGCGGCAAGTCCACCTTCATGAAAATCCTTGCCGGCGAACTGGAACCGACTGCGGGCAATGTCTCGCTTGATCCCGGCGAGCGCATGGCCTGGCTGCGGCAGGACCAGTTTGGCTATGAAGACCAGCGCGTGCTCGACGTGGTGATGCAGGGCCATGCCGAGATGTGGCGGGTGATGCAGGAAAAGGACGCGATCTACATGAATCCGGAGGCGAGCGAGGAGGACTATCTGCACGCCGCCGAACTCGAAGCCAAGTTTGGCGAAATGGGTGGCTACGATGCCGAGGCGCGCGCGGGCCAATTGCTGCTCGGCGTCGGCATTCCCACCGACCAGCACAATGGCACCATGAGCCAGATCGCCCCCGGCTTCAAGCTGCGTGTGCTGCTGACGCAGGCGCTGTTTTCCGACCCCGATATCCTGCTGCTGGACGAGCCGACCAACAACCTCGACATCAACACCATCCGCTGGCTGGAAAATGTATTGAACGAGAGCAAGGCCACCATCATTGTCATCTCGCACGACCGCCATTTCCTGAATCAGGTCTGTACCCACATGGCCGACCTCGACTACGGCACCATCAAGGTTTATCCGGGCAACTACGACGATTACATGCTGGCCTCGGCACAGGTCAAGGAACGCCAGGCTTCGGCCAACGCCAAGGCCAAGGACAAGGTCGCCGAACTGCAGGAATTCGTGCGCCGTTTCTCGGCCAACAAGTCGAAAGCACGCCAGGCCACCAGCCGCATGAAAATGATCGACAAGATCAAGATCGACGACTTCAAACCTTCATCACGGCAAAACCCCTACATCCGCTTCGAGCAGGAAAAAGTCCTGCATCGCCGCGCACTTGAAATCGAGAACCTCAAGTTCGGTTACGAGGGGTCGCCGCTGTTTTCCAATCTCAGTTTTTCACTCGAAGCCGGTGAAAAACTTGCCGTGATCGGCGGCAACGGCGTCGGCAAATCCACGCTGATGAAGCTGCTGATGGGCGAGCTCACCCCTCAGTCCGGCGAAGTGAAGTGGAGCGAGAACGCCAACATCGGTTATTTCTCGCAGGACCACGTCTCCGACTTCGACATGGACCTGAACCTCACCGACTGGATGCATCAGTGGACGCAGCCGGGTGACGACGAACAGGTGCTGCGCGGCATCCTCGGGCGCCTGCTGTTCTCGGGTGACGATGTCAAGAAATCGGTACGCGTGCTGTCAGGCGGCGAAAAAGGCCGCATGCTGTACGGCAAGTTGATGCTCGGCCGTCACAACGTGCTGGTGATGGACGAACCGACCAACCACATGGACATGGAATCGATCGAGTCGCTGAACCTCGCACTGGAGCTGTACAAGGGCACGCTGATTTTCGTCTCGCACGATCGCCAGTTCGTCAGCAGCCTGGCCACGCGTATTCTTGAAATCACTCCGGAAGGCGTCGACTTCTACATGGGCGACTACGACGAGTACCTGCATTCGAAGGGGCTGGAGTAAATCTTTTTCATCCGCGAAGGACGCGAAGAGGCACGAAGGAAAACCTCAAGATTTTTCCTTTGAATTTCTTCGTGTTCCTTTGCGTCCTTCGCGGATAAACATTTTCAGGAACAGGCATGACTGAAATCATCCTCATTGGTCTTGGCCAACTCGGACGCGTATTCGCGGGCGGCCTGCTGCGCACCGGACACATGGTCGTTCCGGTCAATCGCGGCGACGACATGGCGATACTGGCGCAGCGCCACGCCACGCCTGAATTGGTATTGGTGGCGGTTGCGGAAAATGACTTGCAAACGGTGCTGGCAGCCTTGCCGGATAGCTGGAGGTCACGCGTCGCGCTGATCCAGAACGAATTGCTGCCGCGTGACTGGCTGACCCACCCCATCACGGACCCCACCGTGATCTCGGTGTGGTTCGAAAAGAAAAAAGGCATCGACGCCAGGCCGCTGATCGCATCCCCCGCAGCCGGCCCGGGCGCGAAACTGCTGTGCCATGCGCTCACCGCCATCGACCTGCCCTGCCGCGAAGTTGCTGTTGGCGACGAACTGCTGTTCGAACTGGTGCGCAAGAACGTCTACATTCTCACCACCAACATCGCCGGTCTGAAAACCGGCGGCACCGTGTCGCAACTGTGGGCGCAGCATGAAGCCTTCGCACGGCAGGTGGCGAACGAGGTGATGGATATCCAGGATGCACTGACCGGCGTGCAGCACGACCGCGACGCACTGATCGCCGGCATGCTGGAAGCCTTTGCAGGCGATCCGGAACATGGCTGTACCGGGCGCTCGGCACCGTCACGGTTGGCGCGGGCCATTGGGCACGCGGATGAATACGGCTTGAGTGCACCCACGCTGCGCGCGCTTCTGCGCTAACAATCCTCCCTCAAACCAGGCAGTGAATCAGATTGCCTTGCCGTCGGGTCTTTCCGCTTCACCGCCCACTGTTCCCGCTTTCTCGAACGGAAACCAGGCTGATGACTTGTCGGTCTTGATGCGCCCGATGATGCGATAAGGCACGCCACGCTTCACGGCATCGGGTGACAAGGACTTGATCTGCTGCACCAGATTAGTCGACTGGGTGACTGCATCCACCCGCACCAGCGTGCTTGAGACCGCCGGAATCAACGTCGTGGTGCGTGTCAGGCCTTTGGCAAAAGCGCGCCCGTTCAACTCCAGCTCAAAATCCAGCGCCTCGATGGTCAGATCGAAATCATTCGGATTGTTCACCCGCAGCCCCACATCGAAATGCTGCTCAAACAAGCCCAGACTTTTGACATCGACCTCGGCCACACTCACCTTGGGCGCGATGGCATTCGGCGGCAGGCCGGAACAGGCTACAAGGTTCAATGCGATCAAACCGACAAGCAGACGTTGCAACATAAAAATCCTATCGAAGTTGCGCCAGCAACTGCGCAATCATGCGCTCGGCCTGCGCAGCATAGCTGCCGCCAAACATGTTGGCGTGATTGAGAACGTGATACAGGTTGTAGAGCGTTTTGCGCACCGCATAGCCGGCATCGAGCGGCCACGCTTCACGATAGGCCGCGTAAAAATCCGGGGCAAAACCACCAAACAGCTCGCTCATCGCGAGATCGCATTCACGGTCGCCAAAATACACGGCGGGGTCGAAAATCACAGGGGTTCCATCTACCAGAAACCCATGATTGCCGCCCCATAAATCGCCGTGCAGCAACGAGGGAAGCGGTATATGACCGTCGAAGAAAGCGTCGAGATGAGAAAGCAGGATTTCACCGTCCGTTTGCAGCGCACCGCCGTAACCGTTTTCGGCGGCCAGCCGCAGTTGATAACCAAGCCGCTGCTCGCGCCAGAAATCGACCCAGTCATCGCGCCAGCCATTCGGCTGCGGAGTCGCGCCGATCCAGTTGTCGCGCGCCCAGCCGAATTGCGGAGCCGTGACGCGGTGCTGCTGCGCCAGTTGCCGGCCCAGCAACGCAGCGTCGCCATGCGGCACCAGCGGCAGATATTCAAGCACCAAGTACGCCTGTCCGGCAGCGATGCCATGACACAGCGCCTGCGGCACGCGCAATGCTCGCGCGGCTTGCAACTGGGCCAGTCCGGCCGCCTCGGTCTCGAACAGCGCGATCCGGGTGGCGGGCTGAAGCTTGATGAAAAATGTACGCGTACCGTCGCTCAGTTTGAAGGCTTGGCTGATGTCTCCACCGTGAACCGCCTGTGAATTCGATGCATTGAAGGGCGACCCGCTGGCGCGACTGATGGCGGCTGAAATCTCCGCAAACAGTTCACTCATGTCTGAACCAGCGCCTGGATACGAACGGTCAGCGCAGCGTAGGCTGCACGCAATGCGGCCTCCGCTTCCGCTGGCGTCGGCGCGCTGCTGAAGATGAAGCCCAGATAACCCGTCCCCTCGGGCGGCGGAGCCACCAACTGGCCGGGGTGGGCGGTGATTTCAATGTGGGTGATACCGGATACGGCACCCGCCAGCGCAGCTCCCTCAATACCCTGGAAGATGCCACCAGCCAGCGCGGGAATCATCATCACACCCGCTGCACCGGCATTCGCCTGGGTGGACAAGGGCAGGCCCAGCGCATGGCGCAACACGATTTC
>CAYGMS010000227.1:0-4324 GCA_964350905.1 uncultured Thiobacillus sp.
GCCGGTCGGCCAGCCGCTGGTGCAGGCCGTCGAAACGGTCGACCACGGCAGCCAGGTCGGTTTTCCAGATATTGCGGCCGTCAATCACGCCCACCGACAGCACCTTGGTCGCGGGCAGCCAGTCGATCACCTGCGACAGCTCGTCCCCGCCGCGCGCGCAGTCGATGTGCATCCCGGCCACCGGCAGCTTCAGCGCGACCAGCAGGTTTTCACGCAAGGGGCCGAAGTAGCTGGCAAGCAGCAGTTTCATCCCCGCGCTGTTCAGTGCATGATACGCGCGCTCGAACGCAGTGCGCCACTCGACCGGCAAATCGAGCGCGAGGATCGGCTCGTCGATCTGCACCCATTCCACGCCTTGCGCTTTCAGCCGCAACAAAATCTGCGCGTAAACCGGCAGCAAGCGGTCCAACAGATCGAGGCGGTTGAAGCCGGCGGTTTTTTCCTTGCCCAGCCAGAGAAAACTGAGCGGGCCGATCAGCACAGGCTTGGCCTTGAAGCCGGCCGTTTGCGCCTCGCCCACTTCGTCGAACAGCCAGTTTTTATCCAGCGAAAACTGCGTGTCCGGTTTGAATTCGGGCACCAGGTAGTGATAGTTGGTATCGAACCACTTGGTCATTTCCATGGCGTGACAATCGGCATTGCCGCGCGCCAACTGGAAATACTGTGGCAAATTGATGTGTTCGCCAAAGCCGAAGCGCGGCGGCGCGCAGCCCAGCAGCGCAACGTGGTTCAGCATCTGGTCGTAAAACGCAAAATCGCCCACCGCCACACAATCCAGCTCGGCCGCGTGCTGGCGTTGCCAGTTGGCCTGGCGAATGCCGCTCGCCACCGCCTTCAGCGCAGCCTCGTCGATTTCGCCGCGCCAGAACGCTTCCTGCGCAAACTTCAGTTCGCGGTTCGGTCCGATGCGCGGAACGCCCAATACGTGTGCCAGTGCCATGTGTGTGCTCCCAAATGAATGTTGGACGCCATGATGCCGACACGCGTAACATGAGACAAACGAATATTTATCATAACAAACATGAACAACGCTCATATCGAACTGCGCCACCTGCGGCTGCTGCAAGCGGTGGCAGAGGCGGGGGGGTTGACCGCCGCCGCCGAACGTCTGCATCTCACTCAGTCGGCGGTGTCGCATCAGCTAAAGGCGCTGGAAGAGGCGCTGGCATTACCCTTGGTCGAACGCGCTGCGCGTCCGGTGCAACTCACCGCTGCCGGCCGACGCCTGTTGACGTTAGCGCACAACACGCTCCCCGAAGTGGATACGGCCCTGCGCGACCTCGCCAAGCTGAAGGACGGCGACGCGGGCGAATTGCGCATCGCGGTGGAATGCCACACCTGCTACGACTGGCTGATGCCGGCAATGGACAGCTACCGCGACGTCTGGCCGCTGGTCGACCTCGACCTGCTGGGCGGTTTTCAGGCCGATCCGGTTGGATTGCTGCTGGACGGACGCGCCGATCTGGTCATCACCTCCGAAACGACGCCTCGCGCCGGCGTTTTCCATGCGCCGCTGTTCGGCTTCGAAATGCTGGCACTGATGCCGCCCGCGCACGCGTTGGCCAAGCGCAAATACCTGCATCCACGCGACTTCGCCGACGAAACCCTGATCACCTATCCGGTGCCCGAAGATCGCCTCGACCTGATCCGCCGCGTGCTCAACCCGGCGGGGATCAAGCCCGCGCGACGCGAAGCACAACTCACCGTCGCCATCCTCCAGCTTGTCGCCAGTCGGCGTGGCCTGGCGGCACTACCCGCGTGGGCGGTCGCGCCCTACCTCGAACGCGGCTACATTGCAGCACGGCCTATCGGTGCGCACGGCCTGTGGGGCGAGCTTTACGCCGCCGTGCGCAGTACTGATGCCGGCCGCACCTACATTGCCGACTTCATCGAAACCGTCAAACGCGACAGCTTCGCACGCCTGCCTGGCATCCGTCCGGCTATCATCGCATCATGAAACACCAATTCACGTTCCACTGCCTCCACATCGCACTGCTGTTTGCCTTGCCACCAGCACTGGCGCTTGCCGGGCAAGCCCATGTTGCGGTGGCCTCCAATTTTGCCGCGCCCATGAAACAGCTGGCCACGCAGTTCGAACAGGCAAGCGGCCACACCCTCGTCCTGTCATCCGGTGCAACTGGCAAGTTTTACGCCCAGATCAAGCACGGCGCGCCTTTCGATGTGCTGCTGGCCGCGGATGATGAAACGCCGGCCCGCTTGCTGCGCGAAGGCGATGCTGTCCAGAGCCAGGTCTATGCCATTGGCCGGCTCGCGCTGTGGAGTGATCGCCCGGGCTTGATCGATGGCAGCGATGCGGTGCTGCGGCAAAATCGTTTCCAGCGGCTGGCAATCGCCAACCCCAAACTGGCGCCCTACGGTTCGGCCGCCGTTGAGGTGCTGGCCAAGCTCAAACTCACCGACCAGGTACAAAACAAATTTGTGACCGGCGAAAACATCGCGCAGACCTACCAGTTTGTCGCCAGCGGCAACGCCGAACTTGGTTTTGTGGCGCTGTCGCAGGTGATGCTGAACGGCAAGCTCAGCAGCGGATCGGCCTGGCTTGTGCCGGCTTCGCTGCATTCGCCCATCCGCCAGGATGCGGCCCTGTTGAAACGCGGCGAGAACAATGCAGCCGCACGCGCATTGCTCGACTATCTCAACACGCCGGCTGCCCTTGCGACCATCCGCAGCTACGGTTACGAACGCTAAGCCATGAACCTGACCGCGTCCGACGTCTCGGCCATCACGCTCACGCTACAACTCGCAGCGGTGACCACGCTGGTGCTGATGCTGATTGCGACACCATTGGCCTGGTGGCTCACGCACACGCAAACCCGCTGGCGCGCGGCAGTCACCGCGCTGGTGGCGCTGCCGCTGGTGCTGCCGCCGACGGTGCTGGGGTTTTATCTGCTGGTGCTGCTCGGTCCCAGAGGCGTGATCGGTCAGTGGATGCAGAGCATGGGACTGAACACCCTGCCCTTCACCTTCGGCGGACTGGTGGTGGGGTCGGTGGTGTTTTCGCTGCCATTTGCGGTGCAGCCGATCACCAATGCATTTGCAGCCATCGGCGCGCGCCCGCTCGAAGTGGCCGCCACGCTGCGCGCCTCGCTATGGGATCGCTTCTGGAGCGTTGCGGTGCCGCTGGCGCGCCCGGGGTTCATCACCGCAGCGGTGCTGGCGTTTGCCCACACCGTCGGCGAGTTCGGCGTGGTGCTGATGCTGGGCGGCAATATTCCGGGCGAGACGCGGGTGCTGTCGGTGGCAATTTACGATCACGTCGAAGCGATCGAGTACACCCAGGCGCACATTCTGTCAGCCGGGCTGGTGGTGTTTTCCTTTGTGGTGCTGCTGATGCTGGGCCGCCACAGCGCCCAGTGGCAGCGGGTGGCGACGTGAGCACCATCGAGGCACGTTTCCGTTCCACCCTGGGTAGTTTCGAACTCAATGCCGAATTCAGCCTGCCTGCGCGTGGCGTCTCGGCCCTGTTTGGCGCATCGGGCTCAGGCAAGACCACGCTGCTTCGGCTGATTGCCGGCCTGAGCCGCGCCCCCGGTACCTTGATCATCAACGGCGAAGTCTGGCAGGACGCGCACAGCTTCGTCCCCACTCACCGCCGCGCCCTCGGCTATGTCTTCCAGGAAGCCAGCCTGTTTCCACACCTGAGCGTGCGCGGCAATCTGGAATACGGCTGGAAGCGCGTACCCGCCGCCGAACGGCGCCTGGCCTTTGACGACGTGATCGAGTGGCTGGGGCTGGCCGCGCTGCTGCCGCAGGCCCCGCAACACCTGTCAGGCGGGCAGCGTCAGCGTGTCGCTATCGGCCGCGCGCTCTTGGCCAGTCCGCGCCTGTTGCTGATGGACGAACCGCTGTCGGCGCTGGATTCGACGAGTCGTGCCGAGATCCTGCCCTACCTCGAACGCCTGCACCAACAACTCGAACTGCCGATCATTTATGTCAGCCATGCGCTGGACGAAGTGGCGCGACTGGCCGACACCCTGCTGCTGATCGAAGCCGGAAAAATCATCTATCAGGGGCCGTTGGTTGACGGCCTGACCCGGCTCGATTTGCCGCTGGCGCACCGCGACACCGCCAGCACGATCATCGACACCACCGTGGTCTCGCACGACCCGGCATTTCAGCTCACCCATGTCGCCCGTCAGGGCATCGCATTCGAGTTACCCGGTTTGCATGGCGCCCCCGGTGAGCCCCTGCGGGTGCGCGTGGCCGCGCGCGATGTCAGCCTGACGCTGTCCACGCCAAGCCAGACCAGCATCCTCAATCTGCTGCCCGCGCGCATTATTGAGATTGCCGACGATGCACCGGG
>CAYGMS010000228.1:0-4319 GCA_964350905.1 uncultured Thiobacillus sp.
GGTCAAACTCGCCACAGAACTCAGCACGGCTTCTCGTGGCGTGGGTGCTACCGCCGGTGCTGCACGCCAACGCTATAACGAATTAAGTGCGGCATTCGAAAAGCAAAAAGCCAATGTGCTGGGCCTGAAGCAGCAGCGCGAAGAAGCCTCCTTGCTGGCGCGCGATCTGGAAAATTCACAGCGTATTTATGATTCCGCATTGCAGCGTTATGGCCAGAGCCGTATGGAAGCGCAGTCTACGCAAACGGATATCGCCGTATTGAACCCGGCAGTTGCACCCACACAAGCCTCCAAGCCACGTGTGATGTTCAATGTGTTGTTGTCGGTATTCTTTGGCACCTTGTTGGGTGTGGGATTGGGTTTTTTGATCGAGCTCTTGGATCGGCGGGTGCGCTCCGGGCAGGACATTGCCATGGCGCTGGATATTCCGGTTTTGGCAGAAGTGTCGACAAAAGGAAGGCTGCTGGAAAAGCTGCGGCGCCTGTTTCGTCGAAACCGCCCAGCCATGGCGTGATCACGTACTTGCCAGACACTACACCGCATAAGTTGAGGTTCACATGAATTCATTTTCCAGCGCTAGCGAGCAAGACAGCATCGTAGAAGCTGCGGCCAGCATTCGGGCCGAAGCCAATATTGGCAAATTGTTGCAGGAAGCCGGCAAGCTCAAGCCACAAGATATGGAGCGTGTGCTCAAGCTTCAACAGGAAAAGAACTTGCGTTTTGGTGAGGCAGCGCTAAGCCTTGGCTTGGTGAGTGAGGCCGACATCCAGCAGGCGCTTTCCAAGCAGTTTTCCTATCCTTATATTCCTGCAGGTGAGGCAAGCCTCAGCCCTGAACTCACTGCGGCTACGGCGCCCTACAGCAAAGAGGCGGAGGCACTTCGCTCTGTGCGGTCGGAGCTTTTGTTGCGCTGGTTCAAGGACGGATGCAAAACCTTGGCCATTGGCAGCGTGCGTGCGGACGAAGGCGCGAGCTATCTGGCGGCTAACCTGGCGGTACTGTTTGCGCAAATGGGTCTTAAGGTATTGCTGATCGATGCCAACATGCGACAACCGCGTCAGCATGAAATATTCAATCTGGGGCATGGCGCGGGTTTGTCTGATGTGTTGGCAGAACGTGTGCCGTCATTGCAGGTGCGCATGGTCAAGGCGTTTCCGACTTTGAGCGTTTTGCCCGCCGGCTCGCCACCGCCTAACCCGGTTGAGCTGCTGGCGCGCCCAGCTTTTGGTGCGTTGCTGTCCGGCTTGTCTGCCAGCCATGACATCATTCTGCTGGACAGCGCACCTTCAAAACTGAGTTCGGATTTTCAGCTTGTAGCAGCCCACGCTGGTGGGATGTTGATTGCGGCACGCCGCAATGTCAGTCGCCTGTCTCCGTTGTCAGAGTTAAAAGAAAAAATCATGCTAACCGGCGCTCAAGTAGTCGGCGCTGTCGTTCTGGATTAAGCCTATGAATACGCTTGCCCCTCGCGCATCTGCGCTCGATGCTCTCGCCCCGCTCAAAGTGTGGTGGCCCATCATTATTGGCCTGCTGGTGCTGTATGTGCCGACCTACTGGATGCTGGCGCACGGAATCTGGAATGATGACGACCATGCCCATGGTCCCATCGTGCTGGCGGTCACCCTGTATTTGATCTGGCAACAGCGCGCCGTGTTCCAGCGCGATGCCCAAGCCCCCGGGCGCGGCGAGGCGATCATTGGTTGGGTGCTGCTGATATTTGGATTGCTGACTTATGCCGTGGGACGTTCGCAGGACATTGTGATGCTGGAAATCGGCTCACAGATTCCAGTCATCCTCGGCGTGCTGCTTGTCACCCTGGGCATGTCGGCCGCGCGCGCCCTGTGGTTTGCGCTGTTCTTCCTGATCTTCATCGTCCCGCTGCCCGGTTTCATCGTCGATGCCGCCACTGGTCCGCTCAAGCAATACATTTCGGTCATCGCAGAACAGGTGTTGTATGCAGCGGGTTACCCCATCGCCCGCAGTGGCGTCGTGCTCAGCGTCGGGCAATATCAGCTGCTGGTGGCCGATGCCTGTTCCGGCCTGCATTCCATGTTCAGCCTGTCGGCCATGGGCCTGCTGTATCTGTATTTAATGCAGCACACCAGCGTCGCACGCAATCTCATCATGATGGCCGCCATCTTGCCGATCGCATTTGTTGCCAATATCGTGCGCGTGATGGTGTTGATCCTGGTGACTTACCACATGGGTGACGAAGCCGGACAGGGATTTTTGCACGGCTTTGCCGGCATCATGCTGTTCATCATTGGCCTGCTGTTCCTGTTTTTGCTGGACTGGGTGCTGGGTTTCATCTTCCCCGACCGTCCGCGCACCGGTCTGATTTCTGGAGACAAGACATGAAATTCATCAGCTTCAAGCATATCGTCATCGGTTTGTTCATGTTTGCCGCAGTGGGCATGGCGCTGGCGCTCAAACCCACTGCCAAACTTGCCGACGGCGAACCGGAGATCAATCTGGAAACCCTTATCCCGAAGCAGCTCGGCGACTGGAAAATTGATGAAACTATCGTTATGTTGATCGCGCCCGATCAGCAAAAGGCCCTCGAGAACGTCTATAGCCAGACCCTGTCCCGCACTTACATCAACAGCGCGGGGAAGCGCATTATGCTTTCCCTTGCCTATGGCGGCAGCCATGGTGAAGGTATGCAACTTCACCGCCCGGAAAACTGTTATCCCGCCCAAGGATTCCATTTGGTCACGGACACTCAGGCAGTGATCCTGCCAACCCAGTACGGAGAACTCTCGGTCAATCGACTGGTCGCGGCGCAGGGGCCGCGCAACGAGCCGATCACCTATTGGGCCGTGGTGGGGGATCAGCATACCCAGTTTGGCTGGCGCATGAAGCTCGATCAGATGCGCTATACCCTCACCGGTTCGATTCCGGATGGCATGCTGGTGCGCGTGTCGTCAATCGATCGTGACCAGACAGGCGCCTACGAAATTCAGTCTGACTTCATCCAGGCGTTGCTTGCGTCCATGAACGACATCGAGCGGGCACGCATCACCGGCAAGTTCGCATCCTGATCTGAAATCGCAAGGTAAATGCAAAGCCGGCCGTTGAATCGGCGCGTTTTTTATTATTTGGTAACCAGACGGAACAATTATGATCAAAAAAGCCCTCATTACCGGCGTTACCGGCCAGGACGGCGCCTATCTTGCCGAGTTTTTGCTGGAAAAAGGCTACGAAGTCCACGGCATCAAGCGCCGCACCTCGCTGTTCAACACCGACCGCATCGACCATTTGTACGAAGGCCCCGAAGTCAAAACGCGTCGCTTCATCCTGCACCATGGCGACCTCACCGATTCTTCCAGCCTGATTCGCATCATCCAGCAGGTACAGCCCGACGAAATCTACAACCTGGCCGCGCAAAGCCACGTTGCAGTGAGCTTCGAAGAACCTGAATACACCGCCAACTCCGACGCCCTCGGCGCCCTGCGCCTATTGGAAGCCATCCGTATCCTCGGCCTGGAAAAGAGAACCCGCTTCTACCAGGCGTCCACCAGCGAACTCTTCGGCCTCGTTCAGGAAACCCCGCAAAAGGAAACCACCCCGTTCTACCCGCGCAGCCCCTACGCCGTCGCCAAGCTCTACGCCTACTGGATCACCGTCAACTACCGTGAAGCCTATGGCATGTATGCCTGCAACGGCATCCTGTTCAACCACGAATCGCCCATCCGCGGCGAAACCTTTGTCACCCGCAAGATCACCCGCGCCTTGGCAAGAATCAAGCTCGGCCTGCAGGATTGCCTGTTCCTCGGCAACATGGATGCCAAGCGCGACTGGGGCCACGCCAAGGATTACATCGAAATGCAGTGGCTGATGTTGCAGCAGGACCAGGCCGAAGACTTCGTCATCGCCACCGGCGTGCAGTACTCCGTGCGCGACTTCGTCAACGCCGCAGCAAAAGAGCTCGGCATGAACATCCGCTGGGAAGGCCAGGGCGTCGACGAGAAGGGTTATGACGCCCACGGCAAATGCATCGTCGCCGTCGATCCCCGCTACTTCCGCCCCACCGAAGTGGAAACCCTGCTCGGCGACCCCAGCAAGGCCAAGAACAAACTCGGCTGGACGCCGAAGATCAGCTTCGACGAACTCGTTGCCGAAATGGTGCGCGAAGATCTGAAAGCGGCCGAACGCGATGAACTGGTGAAAAAGCATGGCTACAAGGCCATGGATTATCACGAATAAACCCATGCAGAAAACAGCCAAGATTTACATCGCAGGTCACCGTGGATTAGTTGGCTCCGCCCTGATGCGCAACCTTACAACCCCCTCCCCCTCGAGGGGGGAGGGTCGGGGAG
>CAYGMS010000229.1:0-3711 GCA_964350905.1 uncultured Thiobacillus sp.
CTGGTAGATCGATCCACCGTGGATTTTGCCGCCCAGCGCGGCCCCTCCACCCCCATGGCCTGCCAGTTATGCGCCGGTGCCGCGGCTACCGAGGCACTCAAGATATTGCTGAAGCGCGGTGACGTGCTGGCAGCGCCCCATGGCTATCAGTTCGATGCTTACCGCAACAAATTCACTCATACCTGGCGGCCATGGGGCAACAACAATCCGATTCAGCGCCTGGGTCTCGCCATTGCCCGGCATCAACTCGGTTTGAAGTGATGTGGATCAATTGACTCAGTATCCCTGAAAGTCTAAATGCAGCCGATTCCCCACCCTATCGCTGAGATTCTAGAGCTCGCTCGGTGGGCGCCTTCAGGCGACAACACCCAGCCCTGGCGCTTTGAAGTCGTTGGCGAACACCACCTGATCGTTCACGCCTTCGACACCCGAGAGCATTGCGTCTACGACCTCGACGGCCATCCCAGCCAGATCGCCCACGGCGCCCTGCTGGAAACCCTCGCTATCGCCGCCAGCATGCACGGCCTGCGGACAGAATGCCGACGCCGCCCCGATTCGCCGGAGACGCATCCCGACTATGAGGTGGCACTGATACCGGACAGCGGTGTGCAGCCCGACCCGCTGCTGCCCTATATTTCACAGCGTTCCGTGCAGCGGCGGCTCATGCAGACCACCTCGCTGACCACCGCACAGAAACAGGCGCTGCAGGGTGCTGTCGGAAAACATTACAGTGTGCATTGGTTTGAGAGCGGCGCCCAACGCTGGCGCTTGGCCCGGCTCATGTTCGACAACGCCAAGCTCCGACTCACCCTGCCAGAAGCCTATCCGGTGCATCGCGACATCATCGAGTGGAACGCACGCTTCAGTGAGGATAAAGTGCCTGATCAGGCGCTCGGGCTGGACGCCACGACCCTCAAGCTGATGCGCTGGGTCATGGGCAGCTGGCAGCGGGTCAAGTTCTTCAACACCTGGCTGGCTGGCCACCTGATACCCCGAGTCGAAATGGATCTCCTGCCCGGCATCTTCTGTGCCGCGCACTTTGCCATTGTTGCCCAGCGTGTGCCGCACACGATCGACGACTACGTCGCTGCCGGCCGGGCGGTTCAGCGTTTCTGGCTCACTGCGTCCAGCCTGGGACTGGGATTCCAGCCCGAACTGACCCCGCTGATATTCGTCCGCTACTTGCGCGAAGGCATCACCTTTACCGGGCATGCCGGCTCGCATAAGCGGGCGCAAAAACTGGCAGGGAAGCTTGATGCAGTGCTGGGTGAGCACGTCACGCGGACCATGTTCATGGGCAGGGTGGGCTATGCTCCGCTGCCGAAAGCGCGCTCTTTGCGCCTCCCAGTACAAAAATTGATCCATTCCCGACAAGATCCAACGTAACGAAATCCTGAATTCGACTGGCCTCCTGAACCCCTAGATTGCCACATCACCGTGGGTATTATGCGCATCAGGGCGTGCGGGGATGTATCGAATCAATATGTCCTATTGACCATATGAGGGGTCTTCCCGGCAGTAGAAGGTCAACAAATCGGCTTGATCGGCCCGACCTCGGTGCGTAGGCCCAGCTTCAGAACAGCGAGCGAGACCGGCAGGCCCGTAAGCAACGGGGCGGCCGCACCAGTCATTCAGGATGACTAAGAGGGGGCAAAAATAAAAAAACCCACAGGGTTACCCCCGTGGGTTGATTGTCCAACTATGCTGCTTAGGCGGCGCGACTACGGCGCAGCGCAGCGCCCATACCCAGCAGGCCGATTCCAAGCAGAGCCAGCGATGCAGGCTCAGGAACCGCGAAGGCCGTGGAACCGTCGCTAATAATACTTGCGGTTTGGCTGGCGCCGACCCCTGAATAGGCAATGGAGATGGCCGGAGTAATACTGTCCACATCAACATCCAGCGTCATCGACGTGTTCAGGAGGCCCAAGTCAACCCCACCGCGAGTCCACACCCCCGCGTCCGTCACGCCGGCGTTGTCGAAGGCAAACGACAGACCGCAACTGCCTTCGGCAAAGGTGCCACCGAGCGCAGGTGTGATCACGCAGTTGCCAGTGCCCATGGTCAGCCAGCCGATGGTGCTGGAGGTGCCAACGTCATAGGTGCCGTTCACAGTGGTGTCGAAAACGATGGCGGCGGCGCTGGATGGACCGAAAAGCGCTACCAGGTCCACTCCAAAGAGGCCCGCCGTGCCGAACAGGCCCGTGCCGGCGATCAAAGACGAATCGAAGATTGCGAACATCTCATAATTGAGGTTCACACCGGTGATTCCAGGGCCTTGAAGAACGCCATCGTATTTGAAGTTGGCGTTGACGACCAAACCGGACTCGGTGAAGGTCTCACCCTGGCCCGCGTCAATAAAGCCGGTATTGTTGGAATCAGTGATCGTCATCGTTGCAACGCCCACCGACGATACTACGATCTCGTCGAAGGTGAAGGCGGCGCCGGGGCCGGCGTAGCCCGCTACAGCGAGGGGGTTGAATACGACGTCCAGCAGCGGAACGTCCGCAGCCAAGGCGGCCGTCGGCATAGTGGCTGCGAGGGCCATCGCGATTACGGTCTTGTTCAGGGTTTTCATCATTCGCTCCTATTTAATTAACTGACTGTCGTAATGCACTTTGTGAGTTCCAAAAGCGCTGTGACTATCAATAAGCGACACTCGTGCCAGCAACACTGAATATTAATTAACTCCATGATTATTAATCATATTAAATTCAGGGTTGGCGGTTTGCAGGGTGAGAGTGGCACCTCGGGTGGGGTGATGTGTAAAATTTCCCGACACTTGGCATCGAGCAACAACCAGGACCACGAAGCCGGTAAATGTTCGATAGACCATGTTTAGCGCAGAAATTTGATGGGAGAAGGCGGCCGAAGCGTCCTGTCGGCGGCAGAGTGGGTGGTGGCCGGCCAAGGGGCGACGGTGGCTCATAGAGGCAGAACGCGTCTTTAAGCTCTTGGCGAACGCAGAGCGCGCAATGCAGCGGTGCCGTCACCGGCGACGGCTGTGGTTCTGGCCGGGGTATTGGCCCGGCTTGGGCGTGAAAATGTGGCGCTAAGGCCCATCGGTGCGCTTTGCCGAATAAGGCTGTACGCATGGTGAACGCTATGCGTCGGTCAGTTGACAGGATTTCGACGCAATATAGGTAGGTGACACGCCCCAGTGGTGCGCCAATCGATGGCTCTAGAGCGCCTGTAGTAGTTTCCTGGCCTCCTCAGCCTCCGCGAAAGGCTTGCTGCCGGGACGCAGGGCTTGGTTCAGTTCCTTGCGCGCCGCCGCCTTGTCACCGGACCGGGCCAGCGTGACGGCCAGGTGATAGCGGATGGAGGAATTGTCGGGTGCCTGGCTGGCTGCCTGCCGCAGCAGGTCGAGTCCCCGCGCGGTGTCGCCATTCTGCGCCAAGATCCATCCCAGGGTGTCCTGCACATAGGGCGACTTCGGGGCGAGTTTGTAGGCCTGTTCGGCTGTGGCCTTGGCCTTCGGATCCTTCTCCTTGAAATAGAGTCCGGCCAGGTTGTTGAGGAGCACCGGATCCTGGCGTTTGCGCAGGAGGAACTCGTACTGCTCGATGGCCTGCCTGTTCCGTCCGGCCTCGGCGTGGTCCCGGGCAAGATAGACGCGAGCGGTGAGGTCGTCAGGGTACTGCTTCAGCCACGCTGCGAGCTGGACATCCGCCTCGGCGCGCTTGCCCGCCCTCACAAGGGATCGATGTAGCT
>CAYGMS010000229.1:3721-4316 GCA_964350905.1 uncultured Thiobacillus sp.
GATGTAGCTTGCTGACAAGGGTGCCGTTCTGGGCTCGGTCGAAGGCCTTTGCATAGGCACCTGCGGCCAGGGCGTGCTGCCCGGTCTTGACCAGCGCATCACCTTCGAGCGAGAAGCCGGTTGCCACTTTCGGGTGGAGTTGCTGGAGATTCTGCGCCAGTCGGATGGCCTCGTCGTCGCGCCCCCGCATCTGCATCAGTTGGAACAAGGCAACGTGCAGGTCGAGGGCTTTTGGCGAGAGCTTGAGTGCCGCTTGCAGAGATTGCTGCGCACCTTCCAGGTCCTTGGTTGCGATCTGGGCGGTGGCGAGGCGGTAGTGCGCCTCAGGTGACTTGGGAGCGAGCGTCACCAATTTTTTAAAGGTAGAGAGGGCGCTGGCAGCGTCCCTGGCTGATAGCTGGGCCAGTCCGAGTGTGTACAGCGCATCCGGGTGACCAGGGTTGGCAGCCAGGGCCTCCCCGGCGAGGGAGGTGGCCTTCAGCGTATTTTTATTGCGCAGGTGGTGGTTGACGAGCAACCGGTACGCCTCCACCGACTTTGGGTCGGCCTTGACGGCGCGCTCGAGCAGTGCGACCGCCTGTTTCTCGTCCTTGCC
>CAYGMS010000230.1:0-4285 GCA_964350905.1 uncultured Thiobacillus sp.
AGGCCGATGACCCGGCATCCACCGCGAATTTTTGAATGGCGGCTCGGCCCCAGCTAGCCGACCGTCAAGGCTTCGTAGGCAGGGTGGCGGTATGGGTCGGGAGTGCGCATTCGCCGAAATTGCGGATTTAACTGGCCGTTGCATCGCCTGATGTGCGAAGCCCGGAGCTACCTTAACGCTTCCTGCTCAACCGTGAACCCAGCCAGCGCCACTTCGTCACCCAGCGCGTCCCAACCTGCCGCACTCGCAAAATGCTGGATTCTCTCTAGTGTGTGTGGCCTGGCCTCAACACGCCGATCCATCGGCACATCGTCTGGATGCATCTTCCAGGGCTGAAGGGTGTGACCTGATGAATTGGCTTCACTGGCCAGAATGGCGGCGATCCGGAATCCGCCCTCATCGATGTCGCCCCAGTGGTAAACCGGCACGCTATCAGGAAGGCCTTTGAGTAATCGGACGTACATCGATCGCCAAGCGGGCGTGGGCATGCCAGCGGTATAGATGAGCAGGATTTCCTCATCGTGCCGGCGTCTCGCCTCGCCATGAAACGTGGTCTGGTTTTCGATAGTCATCACCAGCTTCGGGTTGCTGGCCAGGCTGACAACCGAAGGCGCAGGAAAAGCCCCATACGGTTCATCCAGGAGCGCCGTGACGCGTGTGCGCGTTACGATCACCCTACCCGCCAAGCGAACGGGCTGTTCCTCCCTGAACAGGCCGATTTCCTGCCATACATCGGCTGGTTCTCTAATCTCGGCATCGACATCCCCGGTCAGGAGCACATCGACTGGTGCTGACAGATTCTCGATGCGCTTGCTGTCCTTGAACAGACGCGCGCTGACTTCTCGGATTGGCTCATCAACCGTGCTGTTCTCACGGGTTGCGGTCATAAAACTGACGATGCGGGCAGCATCGATCCAGTCCTGGGCATCCTCCGGGCCGAAGGTTCGAACCTTTTTCAGGCTGGCCCAGCGAGCAAGCACCACTGACAGAACGGGGTGTTTTTCCAACAATGGGGAAAACTGAACGGCTGCTCTCTCAAGTCGACTTGCTGCGGTATCCACGCCAATCAGCTTCGCCAGAGCATCGATATCGATCAACTCGACGCGCTGGATGAACCCGTCTTCGCCATATCCTTTCTCCCATGTGAGGGTCACGGCGCCTTCGGCTCTGGCAACCTTCATTGCGGCCTCGAAGGCCTCCTTCTCTGCCAGAGCACGCGTAGCCTGATAGTCGACGAGTTGCGCCTTGGTGAGCGCCGGCCGGGTCGATCGCACTCCAGCCTTTTCCCGATTTCCAGCCTCCAGCAGTTTCTTGAGGGCGTTGTGTGCTTTCGTGTCCATGGAATATCTATGCCGTCTGGATTACAGCCGCTCCCGTTCCGTGCATACGATTGACTTCCTGCTCGATGAGTTCGGGGTGCGTATCCAGATCGTCCGACATGAACATCTCCCGGACTTCGTCTGTGACATCATGGCCGTCGATGAAGATCACATTGCGTAGAGAGTCTTTCGAGATGTCGTAGTAGCGATGCAGGAAGGCATTGAGCACGCCCAGATTCTCGCCAGGGCTGGCCATGAACACCTGCAAGCCAAGATCCTGCAGGTAGCGCATCGTGGCCGTGATATTGGTCGGGTCCATCTTGTTGAAGGCTTCGTCCAACAGGATCAGCCTGATGCCGTCCCGGTTGCCACGATCAAGGCGATAGGCCGATGCCAACGCCGCACCGGCAATCACGTACAGAGGCGCGCGATGCTCACCGCCGGAGCCAGGCCCAATGCGCTTGCTCAAATGACCAACGGTTTTCGGCTTTGCCGTCAGAGAGTCTTCACGCAGTATCTCGACGTCAAACTCGTAGAATTCGCGATAGTCATCGAGCGGGCTTTTCATACTTCCCGCCCCCGGCGCGATCTTGTCTTCCAGCAATTCCTTGAACTGCGGCGGAATCTCGCCGGCCCCGCCTAGCAAATCCTCCTGTGGACCGAATGTAGCAATGTTTTTCACGAAATCGAGCAGCTGCTTGAAGTGTGGGCGAACGACGCGCTTGAATTGATAGCGCTCACCGTTGGTAAACGCCGGACACTCTTTCAACACCCGGTTGAGCTGCTCCATTGTCAGGTCAAGCGCCTCAATGTTCTGACTCAGCGCCAAGGCGACGTCATTCCTGAACGTATCCTGTGAAACCTTGTAGGCATCATTCATCTGCTCCTTGTAGTCGAGCAGCTCAGTGCTCCGCAGACGATTCAGAATGTCGGCTATCCAGGCCTGCCCCTTACGCCAGTCTTCCAACACCTCTTCGCTGGCCTGTTCCCGGTATTTCGACAGGAATTCGCCCATCAGACTGCTTCCCTTGCTGACTTCGCGTTCTACCTGCTTGAGGGCTTCTGTTCTTTTGTTTTTGCAATGATTTTCCATGTCGGAGAAGTTGTCGCCGAACTTCTCCAAGGCGTCATCCCAATGGGTTGACGCGTAATCGGCGTCGTATTCCGGGTCATTTCGGGCTTCCCCTGAGGCTTTGTTGGCTGCCTCGACTTTCAAGGCAGCTGCCTTGAAATCGTTTTTGCGCTCGTTAAATACAGTTTCTTTTTCGCTGCGCCGACCGTTGGCGTCAGTGACGTTGGCATTCAGAACCTTTGCCTTGTTTTCCCACGCTGCTTCATCCTTACCCAGCTGTACATAATCTTCGTTGGCTGCACCTTTCAGTTTGCCTTCGAGACTGGCTGCGGCGTCGCTGGCAGATTCCGCTTCTTCCCAGAAACCCTTGATGAATTCTTGGGCCTGGCCATCTGGCGGAATGAGCCGAAGCGCCTTGGTAAGATCATCGACCCCGCGCTTCAGGGATTTAAGTTCAGTCACAGCTTTCTCGCAGGCTGCGAGGCGTTTTTTGGCGGCATCGAGGTGTTGGCCTCCACCATCGCGACCGATGCGCAGTTCTCCATCGCTGACGGGTTTCAGGCGATCGATGGTGCCCTTGCCAACGAGCATTCCATCCTGCGTCAGCGTGCGCTTGCCGCTCGCCATTGCTTGCGCATCAGTGGTGGCCTGCACCATGTCCCCGAAGAGGCCACGTAAATAGGCAACGGCAGCCTGATCGGTACCCTCGATCAGCTCTGCGACGGAACCATCTTCGAAGCGCCGGCCGGACTGCTGTCGGCTTTCCATGACGATCTTCGCACCGTAGACGGCACGCTTGCCCGTCAGGCCGCGATAGATCTCGAATGCCCTGCGCTCTTCGTGTTCGGCTACCAGGAGAGCCTGAAGGTTGGGGCCGAGGTAGGATTCGACGACGGGCTGCCATTCCTTTTTGGTGATCTTGACCAGGTCGCACACCGCAACGGGGCTAAGGCCTTCGTCCCTGAGTTCTCGCATCAGGGTTTCGACGTGAGGACTGAGTGGTGTTTTGCCCTGTTTGACCCGTTCAAGCGACTTTTCGGCGTTCTTGAGGTCGTCGTTAGCGGTTATCAATTGGTCGTTGAGTGCCCCGCCGATGGCATTCAGGTCCTGCAACGCCTTTTCGGAAGCCTGGACCGCTGTCTGCAAGTGTGCCTCGATCTCAAGCCATTCAGCTTTGCCAAAACGTTCGAGCAACACTGCCAGTTTTTTGGATTCTGCGTGCAAGTTGCGCGTGACATCTGCGTCAAGGAACGGCGCCTCCGCCGCATTTTTCAGGAAATTGCGGATATGGGAAAGTTGGTTGACGATGTCATTCTTTTTCCGTTCTGCCCTGCCGCGATCTGCGCGGATCTGGCTTTCTAGGCCAGCGTAATCAGCGTGTGAAGTATGCTGTTCGCGCAGCCTGCGGTAATGCCTCGATTTCTCAACCGCATCGGTGTGATCGGTGGCCAACTGCTTGAAAGCCTTGTCCGCAGCTTCGAATGCCTCTCGGGCAGCGTCCATGACTCCTTGGGCTTCGTCGTGCGTCTGGTTGGCCTGTTCGAGTGCCACATCCAGCCCCAGCGTCTTCCATGTGACGGCTTTTCTGGAGGCCTTGGCAGCGTTGCCGAAGACGCTCTCGACTGCGGAGCCGTCGTTAATCTTCTGTTCGACGTTGGCCACCAATTCGGCCAGACGCCGGAACGATTCGGTGACATCCTTGAATTTCTTGATGTTGGTCGGCCTGGATTCGAGCACGTCGTTGCGTACGATCTCGTCTACCGTCTTGTCGAAGCGCATCCTCAGCGCAAAGCGGAACGCGCGGACAAAGGCATCGTATGACGGTGCCCCGCCTGAGCCGCGTAGTTCAAGCAGGCAAGCACGAATATAGCGTTCGGCCTCCTCGAAAACGCAT
>CAYGMS010000231.1:0-3389 GCA_964350905.1 uncultured Thiobacillus sp.
AGTAGCCCTCGCCACACCCGGCATCGAGGCAGCTGATTGTTGCATCAGCCGGCAGACCCGCCAGCACGGCCCGGCTCACTGCGGCGGCAATCGGCTGATAAAAGCCCGCCGCAAGAAAACGTCGCCGTGCCGCGATCATCTCCTTGCTGTCGCCGGGATCGCGCGAGCGCTTGTTTTGCACCGGCAGCAGATTTGTGTAGCCCTGACTGGCGATGTCGAAACTGTGGCCGGACGCACAGCGCCAGGTTGGTCCGTTGCTGTGCAAAGGCGTGCCGTCCAACGGGCAGGCCAGCGCTTGGAATGGGGTGATGCTCATGTTATGTAGGTTGCTGCTTGTTGTAGCTCGTCAACCCCGGATTTGAGAGACGGAGTTCATTCTTTTCGTGCTCATCATTGAAGGCTTGCGGTTGCGTTGGCAGGCTCTCGCTAATTAGCCAACGGCTATACAATTAAAGTTATAGACAAGGATAGCGCTTCAGTTTATATGCTTGTCCTGATTAAATAAAAATGCATAAGCAAGGGGGGGAGATGGACCAGGGCAACCTGACAATGATCGCATTCGCGTTCATTTTAGGCATTACGGGCCTGTTTTTCGTAATGCTGACATTCGAGACAACCATCGATTCGACACAGCCCAGGCTAAGGCAATCAGGTCTTTTTACTTGGCTGGTCAGTGGAAACTGGCCAGCCAAGGTTGGCGCAGGGCTTTTGATTATCGGAATCGGTGCGCTAATCCGTTATTTTCTGCTCACGGTTGCGCTCCCCTCCGAAATCAAAATTGGTTCTGGTATTGCAGCATCCATTGTTAGGGGCACTTTCGTTTCATTTGCGTGAAAGGCCAGCGCGTCGTGCGCTTCATCTTGCATTCGCAGGGACCTCGCTGGGAGCCGCGTATCTCACGGCATACAGTGCCTACGGTTTTTTTTGGTATGTGAACAGCACGACAGCGCTGGCGTTGCTCATTCTGGTTGTGGCGGCTAGTGGCGTATTTGCAATCAATTCCAAGGCTGTTTCAGTAGCCGTTCTTGCGATGCTCGGTGCTTTTGTGTCACCAGCCTTCACCATTGGTAATCCCGGCCCGGCTGTCATTTACGGTTATTACCTCGGCGCCAGTCTGTTTACATTTGTGCTGGTTTACCTCAGGGGCTGGCGTGCACTGATTCATCTCAGTTTTCTATTTACTCTGGCTAGTTCGGTCTTTTTTGGCTGGACGCGCGAGTTTTACTATCCACAACACTTTGCAAGCATGAGCCCCTTGCTGCTGGCTTTGGTGGCGGTCCATTTGGCCATGCCGCTTGCCGAGCGTCATGCGGTGCGACACCAATGGATACAGCGTTTCGATCTGGGATATGCCATCGCACTGCCCATCGTTTCGGGATTGCTTATGCTGCTGATTGCGCTGGAACGCGGGTTTGATGGAGCTGCGGGTTTTGTCATGCTGGCTGCATTGTGGGCGGTGACTGCTGGAGCGATCTATCGCTTCCGCCTGGAAGGGGCTTTGCAGCATGCCATCTTTGCCTTCTTGTTTCTTCTCGGGGCCGGATTTCTGTATCTGGAGGATGTCCCTTGGTCATTGCTCGGCCTGGTTGCCACGACGCTGTTGTTCGTGTTGGCGCCACGTCTGGGCTGGACCAGGGAAACCGAGTTGCGCATCTCTGGTGTTGTGCTTGTATTGGGCGTCATCCATATTCAGCAGGCGCTACTGTCCCCGCTTGTGGGGGAGGCGTTCCTGAACCTCGCATTTATGCAGCGCCTGATTGGTGTGGTTGCCCTGATTGTGGCGGGCATCGTTGGGCGTCGGCGTGATTTGGCATTAGGAACTATTCTTGCCGTCGTGGCCGGTATATGGGCAGCCTTAGTCATGGCTATTGAAGTCGCGCGCCTGCAACTGGAAATATTGCCGCAACTTGTCCATGCGGCTGTTATCACCATAGTGTTCGGGCTATCCATGCTTCCATTGCGCAAGCGAATCAAAATGGGCTGGATGGCCGGCTTGGCGATACTCGCTGTGGTGAGCGCATGGTGGGCTGCGCCCGATGCACCAGTTGTGCTGATTTGGACGCTTTCTTTCCTTGCGCCACTTTCCTTGTTCGCCATGGCGCTACGTACGAATCGGGCAGATGATGCGGATGATCCTGTCCCTGCAGTTTTTGCCTTGGCCATTCCTTTTGTGCTTGCTCCCTGGGCTTGGGAACTTGGGCCGGTAGCAGCATCGGATACGCACTTCTTGGCGATGACACTCATTGTATTGGCGATATTGAGTGTGACGTATTTAGGGAAAGCATGCCAGTGGCGCACACCTCTATGGAACAGTGTTATTTGGGCCTATTTTTGGATGTTAACGCTGGTTATGGCAGGGCTGCTGCTATTCCATATCGAACGCGGCTTTTGGCCTGTGCTGTTCGAGCTTTCCAGCATTGCAACCCTGGTCTTGATGACGTGGACGTTTGCGGGTAACCGTCGGGACGTGAGCGGAGCGGTGACCATTGCGATCAGCGCGTTCGTACTGCAGGCGATGCTTCTTCGCTGGTTTGGGCCACCAGGCATTTTGAGCGTGGCTGATCTTTCGCGGATGGCATTGCCTGCTATGGCGTCTCTTATGTGGGCAACCCTAGGCGGCGGGATTTGTTGGTGGAGTGCTCGAATCGTATCCAGAGGCCTGTGGGGGGTGGGCGCAACGCTACTGGTTTTGTCAGCGATCAAGCTTGTGCTGTTCGACTTTGGATCGCTCGGACAACTCGCAAATATTATTGCCTTGTTGCTGGCAGGCGGGGTGTTTTTAGCAGTAGCGCTGGATGGCGCCTATCCCGCCGAAAGCCAACCTGAAATCCCCCATAACTGAAAAGCCTCGTGAGCCTGTGGCAACTGGAATTGAGAATGCTGCACCGGCCAGACCTGAGTTTATTCATGCCAAGGTTGTTGAAGTCTCACCTGTACCCTCGCAAAGCAAGGTTGATGAGGCTGCACCCTCGGTCACATCTACGGCCTCGCCTGTGACGGGAATCCCGGCTATGAACCGGGGGCGGTATGAACCCGAGATTCCAGCTCATTGGTTGATACAGGACAAACCTTCGTGGCTTGGCCCCATTCTGGTATCGCTGGGCTTGCTCGTAATTTTTGCATGGTCCTGGAACCATTTTTTAGGTGGGCGGAACGCCGTCGCCATGTCATCCCCATCCACCAGTCCTGTTCCAGCTATGCCCGCATCTGCCCATGCCCCTGAGAGGCTTGAGCCGGCCCCTGTCATGAGGACGACAGCAGAACATGGCATCCAGCAAATTTCACCAGAACAGCCACGCGTGGTTGATGCCTGTATTCAGTTTGTCGAGCGTCTTCCCTCCGATTACGTGCTGTTGGCCGGGGGTGAATACGCAGGCCGCAAGCTGGGC
>CAYGMS010000231.1:3399-4275 GCA_964350905.1 uncultured Thiobacillus sp.
TTCCAGATCGATCTGAGTGGCCACGAAGCTACCGGATTCGACGTCGTCGCCAATATGCCCGGGAGATCAGTCGTTTTAGTGCTGGGTGCCTATGAACCGAGTATTTGGAAAATCAGCAGAGAGCCGCGTACCCGGATCGCTGGAGTGGTGATAACCGGTTACTACCGGCAAGCTGTTTCGGGACTTGAAGCAGGGATACCCGTATTGAACTCCAATTATAACAAAAAAATGGCATGCGGATATTCCTATTTCTCGCGCAGCAAACCCGAGGAAATGGATGCACATGTGCGGCGTGTGTTTGGTCGCTCGGCACAAACCTACTTGGTCGCATCCAATGGTCAGCTTGTCATGGGGGATGCAGGGATGCCCGCTTCGACTGTTCAGGATGCCCCTGCCGATTTCAACAGCTTTCGAGATGTGAACGCCCCTCTCGCTGGGCAAGCCGGGCTTGATAAACTGGTTTCGGAACATATGCTGCGTCCGGCCCAGCCAAGCAATTTGGCCGGATGGAAAGAGGCTCTAAGACGGTCGCAGGGTTTGCCTCTGCTGAATGTGGTCGGTGGACAGAATGATGCAGTTTTAAATTTACCCTTCCGGCCGTATGTTGTGCAGGGCGCCATGACTTTTCCTTCCGGCCTTTATGGCGCCCACGCTGCGACTTTCATCGTGCCCAAAGGGGTTCCACGACCGCAAGGAAATCCAGGACATTCTGCTGTATTCGATTGGAATACGATGACCTGTTATGGTGCTACATGCCGTGCTGTGCAGTGACAAATTCAATTGAATATTTGCGAAATACGCCTAGTGTGCCGCTTCTCTAAGGAAGCCCTGAACAAGTCCAATCTTTAGTTTCCTGTTGGGACAAATTCCGGATCT
>CAYGMS010000232.1:0-2930 GCA_964350905.1 uncultured Thiobacillus sp.
TACATGAACCTCCGTTGTGAGAGGAATCGTCGGGTGTTGGAGAAAGTTAAGGCTGATTGAAAAAAAACTGCATTTTCTTGATGCACTCATTCATTTATTTGCCTCGCCGGGAACGTCCAGTGCCGTGCATACACGGTTCTTGCCGGTTTGCTTGGCCTGGTACATGGCCGCATCGGCCCGGGCGATGGCGGCTTCCTGCGGTTCGCCTTCTGCGCGCAGGGCCACGCCGGCGCTGAAGGTGATCAGCACCTTCTCGTTGTTGTCGAGAAAGTATTTCTTGGTGAGGCTGCGCTGCAGGCGGGTGATGATCTTGACGGCGCCGTCGATGGGGGTGTTGGGCAGGATGATGAGGAATTCCTCGCCGCCCATGCGCGCGATGTGGTCGGTGAGGCGCAATTCTTCCTTGGCGATCTTCACCAGGTGGATCAGCGCCTCGTCGCCGGTCCGGTGTCCGCGCGCGTCATTCAGCGCCTTGAAGTTGTCGATGTCGAGCACGGCAAGGCAGAACGGATGCTTGTAGCGGTCGGCACGCGAGGCTTCGCGTGCGAATTCGTCGTCCAGTCCGCGGCGGTTGAGGCTGCGGGTGAGCGGGTCTTCGCGCACCAGGGCGCTCATCTGGGCGAGTTCGGTTTCCAGTTCCTTGATGCGGTTTTCAGCCTGTAGGGCTGTATCACGCTCATGAATCAGCTGGTCGTGGGCGCGGCGGGTATGGGCCTGCGCCATCCGGGTTTCATCGAGCAGGTTTTCGAGGATGCGATTCAGTTCCAGCACGTCTTCGGTATTGCTGATCTGTTCGATGTGACCGGCGATCTTGTCCTGATATTCGTCATTGGCCGCCACGGCTTCGCTCATGCGGCTGACGAAGGTTTTCATGGTGGTTTTCAGCGTGGCGGTAGCCTCGCGCAGGCCATGCTTGACCATGCTCTGCTTGAAAATGACCTCCTTGAGCCGCATTTCGGCTTCCTGCAGTGATTTGGTCTGCAGCGGGCTGGCCAGGACGTCCTGCACCATGTTGAGCTGGCCGCGCAGCCAGGTATCGTCGTCCAGCAACTCGCCGATGTTTTCCACCAGCAATAGCAAGATGCGCTTGAGCGTTTCCTGCTGGTCGTGGGCGTCCGAGGCTTGCATCTCGATGCCGACCCACAGGCTTTTCAGGCCGGATGCGGCGCTACGTAGTTTGGCGGCGCTGCTGGCTTCCTGCACGGCAACAGCGAGTTGCCGGGCTTTCTCAGACAGCTTGGGGTCATGCGACAACTGGGTGACGACGCCATATTCCAGCGTCTTGGCGAGCAGGTCGCGCAGCAGGGCAACATCTTCGGATTGCGTCCGGGATTCATTGTCGCCTTCGGTCAGCTTTTTGAGCTGGCGGGTGATCTGGCCCAATTGCTTGCGGGTCAGGGTCCAGTCATTCTTGCGTATGGACTGGTTCAGGGACTCGACCGGCTCAGCCAGTTCAGGATATTGCAGGTTCAGGTCCATCACCAGGCCCGCCAGTGCGGTTGCTGCGGAGGGCTCGTTGGAATCGGTCGTGGTGGTGGGTTTGCCGACGATTTCCTCGTACAGCATCAGGTAGTTGTCGGGGGTGGGGGCAATCCGGCGCATGGCGAGGCGGCGCAAGGTTTCGCGCGCGACTTCGGTCGGGTTGTTCAGATTGATTTTGTCGGTCGGTTCAGCCACGTCTACACCCCAGCCCGGTTTGGACTATTTCCATGCATGCATGGTAGGCCGGGAGCGGGAAGGCTAAAGACCGGATTAAGGCGGCAAAAACCCGGTATTTCCAAAACAGGTGCGGGTTACAAGGGAGACGCTGAACAGGTCCACAACGTCATTCCGGCGAACGCCGGAACCCAGCCAGGTCAAGCTGGTTTGCTGCATGCTACGACAACTCTGTCCTGTCAAAGGGAACCCGTCCTGAGTCAGGTAGAAGGGATTTCTACGAATGAAATCAACCGCTTGCCGTTCGCCCTGAGCTTGTCGAAGGGCTGCCCTTCGACAAGCTCAGGGCGAACGATTCTGGGGTTAAACGAACAGCATATTCTGGGCTTAAACAAACAGTATTGAGTCAGGTTTTTTATATTTTGTAATCCAAACCTTGCAGCTCAATCCAGCAGTCCGTTCTTGATTGCGTAATGCGTCAGTTCGGCATTGTTCTTGAGCTGCATTTTTTTCAGCAGGCGGGCACGGTACATGCTGATGGTCTTGACTGACAGCAGCAGCTTGTCGGCGATGGCGGAGACCGGCAGCCCGGAGGCGATCATGCACAGGGTCTGGTATTCGCGATTGGACAAGCCTTCGTGCGGCAGACCGATACGCTCGCCACTGATTTCGCTGGCGAGTTCCTGGGCCAGTTCGGCACTGATGTATTTCTTGCCGGAGGCCACCAGGCGAATGGCATCGACCAGTTGATCCGGCGCACTTTGTTTGTTGAGGTAGCCGGCTGCACCGGATTTCAATGCACGCACCGCATACTGGGTCTCGCGGTGCATGGACAGCATCAGCACCTTGATGGCGGGGTACTCTTTTTTCAGCAACTCCAGGGTTTCGATGCCGCTTCGATCGGGCATGGAAATATCCATCAACACCATGTCCCATGGCTCCTGCCGTGCCATTTTCATGGCCTGGGACGAGCAGTCGGCTTCACCGGCCACTTCGATGTCGTCGACTTCGGCGAGGATTTGCTTGAGTCCCTCACGGACAATGGCATGGTCGTCAACGATGAGGATGCGATACGGTTTAATGGCTGCCACGGGGGTATCGGATTCTGGAAGATTGGAAGGATTATGCCGTCATTTTGCCGTACTGGCCGGGATGTCAGGCAAGGGAACGCGCAGACTGATCTGGGTGCCCCGGCGCTTGGCGGGCTGGATGGTCAGTTCGCCGCCCAGCGCGGTGGCGCGTTCACTCATGCCGAGCAGACCAAACCCGTTGCC
>CAYGMS010000232.1:3030-4270 GCA_964350905.1 uncultured Thiobacillus sp.
ACGCTGGAGCTGCCAGTCGATGGCGGACACAATGCCGAAATCGAGAACGGGCGGACGCAGGCTGGAGGCAATGCGGTGGGTGGATTCGATGGTCTGGTCCACCACGTTGTCCAGATACAGCGTGCGAGTAAGCAGGCTGTCGTCGTCGGCAGGCAGGCGCCGCATCAGCCAGGACAAGCCAATCTTGATGGCCGTGAGATTGCCGCCGAGGTCATCGTGCACTTCGCGCGCCAGGTGCAGGCGCTCGCGTTCCTTGACCGATTCCACGTGCGAGGTCAGCGCGCTGAGTTGCGCCTTGGAATGCCGGATTTCAGCTTCGGCCAGCTTGCTGTGCGTGACATTCAGCAGGATGCCGTCCCAGATGGGGCCGTCCGGTGTGTCGCGCTGGCTGACACGGATATTCACCCACTTGACGTCTTTCCAGGCTTCCATCCAGATGCGGCCTTCCCAGTTGAAGGTCATGTGCCCGCCGCCCGCCTTGTCCCGTTTGGCCAGGTAATCGGCCTTGTCTTCTTCCATGATCAGCTCGAAAAAGCGCTCGGGGTCGGCGATCAGGGCCGCGGCCTTGACGCCGAGCAACTGGGCCGATTGCTCGCTGACATAGCACAGCGCGGTGCGGCCATCCGATTTACGCAGCGCCTGGTAGGCCATGCCGGGGATATGCGCGACGATGGCACGCAGATCCATGCCGGGATGATCCGGTGCCGCTGGGGTGGCTTCATGCACGCTGAGGTCGGTTGCGGCCCAGACGAAAACCGCTTTGCCTGCTCCAACTGAGCGGGAGAGTTTGATTTCTGCCGGATACAGCGTGCCGTCGCGTCGGTGGCAGGTGGCATGGAGCGTGGCATGGCGCTTTTGTCCGCTTTGCAGCGCGGCCAGTCGGGCCGTGAAAAGGGCGGCATCCTGATCGGTCAGGCAGTCCAGCGGGGTGAGTTGCTGGATGGCTTTAAGCGGATGTTGCAGGTTATGCACAGCGGCGGGGTTGGCCTGAATGACACGCAGCGAATCTGCATCAAAAATCAGGATCTCAGCCACCGATTCCTGAAGAATGGTTTTCAGCAACGCGTCGGTGTCAATGGCGTTCCGGGGTGCGGTCATGTCCCTCCTGAGGATTAAGCAACGGTCTTTTCTACCTTGGCCCATCATTATGGCTAGGTTTGGCAACCTCAGGATAGCTGATCGTTCGCGCAGAATTGAATGCGGCTTGATTCAGGCGAGCCTGCCCACATCTACTAAGCTG
>CAYGMS010000233.1:0-1182 GCA_964350905.1 uncultured Thiobacillus sp.
CTTCATGCCCAAGGAGATGCGACGCTTGTCTTCGTCGATGTCCAGCACCATGACTTCGACTTCATCACCCAGCTGCACAATCTTGGAGGGGCTGACGTTCTTGTTGGTCCAGTCCATTTCGGAGACGTGCACCAAACCTTCGATGCCCTCTTCGATTTCGACGAATGCGCCGTAGTCGGTCAGGTTCGCGACCTTGCCGAACATGCGGGTGCCCTGCGGGTAACGGCGTGCGATGCCGACCCACGGATCGTCACCCAGCTGCTTGATACCGAGCGACACACGGTTCTTCTCAGTGTCGTAACGCAGAATCTTGGCTTCCAGTTCCATGCCAACCGTCACCACTTCGGATGGATGCTTGACGCGACGCCAGGCCATGTCGGTGATGTGCAGCAGGCCATCGATGCCGCCCAGATCCACGAATGCGCCATAGTCGGTGATGTTCTTGACCACGCCCTTGACGATGGAACCCTCTTTCAGGTTCTCCATCATCGCTTCGCGGTCGGCACCCATGGTCTCTTCCAGCACCGCACGACGTGACACCACGACGTTGTTGCGCTTGCGGTCAAGCTTGATGACCTTGAATTCCATTTCCTTGTATTCGAAGGGCGTGGTGTCCTTGACCGGGCGCATGTCAACCAGCGAACCCGGCAGGAAGGCACGCAGACCCCCCACCAATACGGTCAAACCACCCTTGACCTTGCCCTGCACCATGCCGGTCACGATCCGGCCTTCGTTCATGGCTGCTTCCAGATCCAGCCAGGCAGCCAGTTTCTTGGCGCGCTCGCGCGACAGCTTGGTGGCACCAAAACCATCTTCGATCGACTCAATCGCGACCGAAACAAAATCACCGATCGTGGCTTCAACTTCGCCCTGATCGTTTTTGAATTCTTCAATAGGAATCAGGCTCTCGGATTTGAGGCCGGCATTCACCGTGACGAAATTGCCGTCGATCCCGACGATTTCAGCGGTGATCACTTCACCCTGGCGCATTTCCTGGTGTTCAAGGGATTCCTCGAACAGCGCAGCAAAACTCTCCATCATTTCAGGGGCAGCGGAAGCGGTAGCAGTAGACATTTAAAACCTTCAGTCCGTCGGTAAGGACGGGGTTAGTTGCAAAAAGCCAACCTGCAGGGCGCAGGTCAACACGGGTCAAACTTTCTTGTTGCCGGTCCTGGACGAAGC
>CAYGMS010000233.1:1282-4238 GCA_964350905.1 uncultured Thiobacillus sp.
GCATAGTGCGTCAGCACCGCCTGTACCGCCGATTCGATAGCCATTTGGGTCGTATCGAGAAACAGCGCATCAGGCGCGGGTTTCAGCGGCGCCACCGCGCGGGCGGTGTCGCGCGCATCGCGCGCCCGCATGTCGGCAACAAGGGCTGGGAGATTAGCAGAGTTCCCCTTTCCGATCAACTGCTTATACCGCCGCTCGGCACGTGCCTCGGCACTGGCTGTCAGGAACACTTTGGCCGCGGCGTCAGCGAACACCACGGTGCCCATGTCGCGGCCATCGGCCACCAGTCCCGGGGCTTGTTGATAGGCGCGCTGACGGTCGAGCAAGGCCGCGCGCACAGCTGGCAGCGCGGCCACTTTCGAGGCCCCCTCGCCCACGGTTTCCGCCCGGATCGCCTCGGTGACATTGTCATCCGCCAGCCATACCGCGCCATCGTGGAACGAGGCCGGCAGTTTTGCCGCCAGTTCAGCCACGCGCGCTTCATCATCCAGTGCCACACCGTGCTTCATGGCCGACAGCGCGGTCAAGCGATAGAGTGCGCCGCTGTCGAGAAAATGGAACCCCAGCGCAACGGCCACCCGCTCGGCCACGGTGCCCTTGCCCGATGCTGACGGACCATCAATGGTGATGACCGGGATATCACGTGAAGTCGCTGTCATTGGGCAATTCCAGAAAAACGCTTGAAATAATCCGGGAAAGTCTTGTTCACGCACGCCGGGTCGTTGATGCGCACAGGTACGTCACCCAGCGTCACCAATGACAAGCACATCGCCATACGATGATCGTCGTAGGTATCGATGACCGCATGGGGGATCAGTTTTGCGGGCGGGGTGATGCGGATGAAGTCAGCGCCCTCTTGCACCGTCGCGCCCACCTTGCGCAACTCGGTTGCCATGGCGGCGATGCGATCGGTTTCCTTCACGCGCCAGCTGGCGATGTTGTTGAGCGTGGTCACACCGTCGGCAAACAAGGCCGCCACCGCCAGCGTCATGGCGGCGTCGGGAATATGGTTGCAATCCAGCGTAACGGCCTTCAAGCGGCCACTCTGCGGCGCACGCGCCTCGATCCAGTTCGGCCCCATCTCAATCCGCGCGCCCATCTGCGCCAGGGCATCGGCAAAGCGGACATCGCCCTGCACGCTGTCGCGCCCGACGCCTTCCACCCGAACCGGGCCGCCGCCGATCGCGCCCGCCGCAAGGAAGTACGAAGCCGATGAAGCATCGCCCTCGATCCAGATTTCACCGGGACTCTGGTAACGCGCTTGCGCCGGCACGCCAAAGCGCTGCCAGCCATCCTGCGCGACATACACACCGAAGCGGTGCAGCATCGCCAGCGTAATGCCGATATACGGTTTGGAAATCAACTCGCCCACGACTTCGATGGTTGTGCTGCGCTGCCGCAGCGGCAGCGCCATCATCAGGCCGGTCAAAAACTGGCTCGACACATTGCCGCGCACCTGCGTGGTATCGCCCGCCAGAGTAGCGGGATGAATATGCAAGGGCGGGAAACCTTCCTGGCTAAGATAATCGATGCGGGCGCCCACCAGGCGCAACGCATCCACCAGATCGCCGATGGGGCGCTCATGCATCCGGGACACGCCTTTCAACACATACTCGCCGCCGGACAAGGCGCACGCGGCGGTGAGTGAACGAAATGCCGTCCCCGCATTCCCCAGAAACAGTTCGGCCTGCTTCACGGGAAACGCGCCATCGACACCGTGAATATCGTAATCATCGGAATCGCTCATCCGTACCACGCCCACGCCCAGTGTGCGCAAGGCATCGAGCATCACCCGCGTGTCATCCGAATCCAGTAACGCGCGCACCATCGTGGTGCCTTTTGCCAATGCTGCCAACAGCAATACGCGGTTGGAGATGCTTTTGGATCCGGGCAGGCGCACCGTGCCGCGCGCGGCCGTGCTTGCAGGCAAATCGAGAAATTCCATCAAACGTCCTGTGTTTTCATCCAGTTTTCGCGGGCGGCGCGGGCACGCAGAAACATGTCCAGCAACGCCCCCGCGTCTTCTTCAGCCACCGTCTGGCGCATCGTCTGCAAGGCGCCAAGATAGGCATCGATTTCGGTCAACAGTGCCGTTCGGTTCGCCATGGCAATGTCGCGCCACATCTCCGGACTGCTGCCGGCAATCCGCGTGAAATCGCGAAAGCCGCTGGCGGCAAAGCGGAAAAACGCATTGCTATCGGCACGGCCGGCCAGTTCGTCCACCAGTGCAAATGCAGCCAGATGCGGCAAATGGCTGACCGCAGCAAAGATGCGGTCATGCAGCGCGGCATCCAGCGTTTCCACCTGCGCACCTGCCGCTTCCCACAGTGCCCGCACCGTCCCAAGCGCATCGGCGCGAGTTTCCAGCTCAGGCGTCAACACCACTTTTTTACCTTGATATAAATCGGCGTGCGCGGCGCCGGGTCCACTTTTCTCGGAGCCCGCAATCGGATGACCGGGCACAAAGTCAGCGAAACGCGGCCCGAGTGCCGTGCGCGCCGCTGCGATCACATTGACCTTGGTGCTGCCGGCATCGGTGATGATGGCACCGGATTTCAGGTGTGGTGCAAGCTGCTTCAATACCGATTCGGTCTCGCCCACAGGCATTGCCAGCAGAATGCAATCAGCCTCACCAACCTGCTTCCAATCGGCTACGCGGTCGATCAGCCCGAGTTCGCGTGCGGTGGTGAGCTTCGCCAGATCGCGACCCACACCCAGCACCTCGCCCACCGCGCCCGCCTGTTTCAAGGCCAGGGCAAACGAACCACCAATCAAACCGGTACCCACGATGGCGAGTTTTTCGACGATCACAGACAAGCTTTCAAGGCTTCAAGAAAACGGGCATTCTGCCCGGCCAGGCCGACTGATACGCGCAGAAATTCGCGCAGGCTGTAATTGGCTACCGGTCGCACAATCACGCCGCGCGACAGCGGTTCATCAGTGACCCGTGCCGCGT
>CAYGMS010000234.1:0-4237 GCA_964350905.1 uncultured Thiobacillus sp.
GCCGCTTTAGCTCAGTTGGTAGAGCAACCGCCTTGTAAGCGGTAGGTCGTCAGTTCGAATCCGACAAGCGGCACCAGTTAAACATCCAATAATGTCCAGTAACACCCTGAAGCCCGCGTAAAACCGGGCTTTTTGTTTGCCTGTTCGTCCTGGGCTGCTGCCGGTTTCAAAGACACTTTGTTAAGGTGGTCGATGAAACCGGAGGTGGCCCAGAAACTATGAATCGCCTCTAGGTGGGCCTATGCGAAAATCTAATTTGGAGTTACTTTTGGATTATTTGCGTAGTTACACCCTTTTGGGGTCAACCATGAACAACGACGAATACGATATCGATACGCTGGCGGTCCGTGCCGGCACCGCCCGCAGCCAGTTCAACGAACACTCCGAGGCGATGTTCCTCACCTCCAGTTTTGTGTTCAGCAGTGCGGCTGAGGCGGCTGCGCGTTTCAAGGGCGAGCAGCCCGGCCCGATCTACGCGCGCTTCACCAATCCCACGGTCAACATGATGGAAGAGCGGCTGGCCGCGCTGGAAGGGGCCGAGCGCTGCGTGGCTTTCGCTTCCGGCATGGCGGCCATCCTGGCCACCGTCATGGGCCTGATGAAGGCGGGCGAGCATATCGTCGCATCACGTTCGATTTTTGGTTCAACGGTGCAACTGTTCAGCAACATTCTGGGCCGTTTTGGCATTGAGACCACTTACGTATCGCCGACCGATCCTGCGGAATGGCGTGCAGCGGTCAAACCGAACACCAGGCTGTTTTTTGTCGAATCGCCCTCCAATCCGCTGACCGAAGTGAGTGATATACGTGCGCTGGCGGCGATTGCGCATGAATCGGGTGCTTGGCTTGCCGTTGATAACTGCTTTTGTTCACCTGCGCTGCAGCGACCGCTGGAACTGGATGCCGACATTGTGATCCATTCCGCGACCAAGTATCTCGATGGCCAGGGCAGGGTGTTGGGCGGCGCAGTCCTCGGCAGCCAGGCCTTGATGGAAGGCGTGTATACCTTTCTGCGTACCGCTGGCCCGACACTGTCTGCATTCAATGCCTGGGTGATTCTGAAGGGGCTGGAGACCTTGTCGATACGCATGGCTGCCCATTCGATCAATGCGCTGTCGCTGGCGCAATGGCTGGAAGCGCAGCCGCAGGTTGCACGCGTGCTGTACCCAGGCCTGCCATCGCATCCGCAACATGCGCTGGCGATGGCGCAGCAGAAAACCGGCGGCGGCATCGTGGCGTTTGAACTCAAGGGTGGCAAGGACGCGGCATGGAAACTGATTGATGCAACCCGGTTGCTGTCGATTACCGCCAATCTGGGCGACACCAAAACCACGATCACCCATCCCGCTTCCACCACGCATAGCCGCATGACGCCTGAGCAGCGCGATGCGGCAGGCATCAGCGATGGATTGATCCGTATTGCCGTGGGGCTGGAATCGATTGCCGATATCCAAGCCGACCTGGCGCGTGGGCTGACATGATATTGCGAGGCCTGGTGCTGGGGCTGCTTGGCATGGGCGCCGCCCATGCTGCCGACATGACGGTGTTGCATTATGTCGACCAGGATCCGGGGACTGCGCCTTATGTCACGCGTATTCTGGTGACGGCATGATTTCATGCGGATGGATGGCGGTCAGGACAACGGGAATTTTGCCCTGCTGGATCGTCGGCAGCGCCAGCTGATCAATGTCAGCATGACAATAAGCTGGCGTTGGTGTTTGCTTCCGGCAGCGTGCCGCCTCCGGTTAGCCTGAAATCCCGACTTGACGTGAGCAAGGCCGCGCCCGGCACGCAACGGTTCCGCCTCGAGGTCAATGGGGTGGTGTGCAGCGAAGGTATCGCGGCGCTTCGTGCAGCCCCCGATGTGGCACGTGCGATGGCTGAGTTGAAGTCGGTTCTGGCGGCGATGCAATACCGTGTCTGGAAAGATTCGCCCGCCGAATTGCAGCATGATTGTGATCTGGCGAATCAGGTGTGGGAAAAGGAAAGCACGCTCAAACTAAGATTGCCGCTGGAGGAGCGCGAGTTCACCGGACGGATGCGGAAATTCGAGCGTGAAACCCGGCAGCCGCTGCAATCTGAACTGTTTCGCGTACCGGAGGGGATGACGGTGATCAACGCACCGTCATAGCGCTTCGACTTTAAGGGCGCAGCCCGCCGCATCGCACACGGCATATCCCCACTGGGCGTACCAGTCCGGCAGCACCCAACGTTCGCAGTCATGGCCTTTAACTGTATGGACATGCCGCATCGGGCGATGGGTGTGTCCATGAATCATGCGTCGGGCATGCTGTTCAGCCAACACGCGTTCCACTTCCAGTGTGTTCACATCCATGATGTCGGCAGATTTGCCTGCCTTGGCTGATTCGCTGCCCGCGCGTGCCTGGCTCGCCAGGCGATGACGCAGGGCGAGCGGCAGGTGCCGCAACAGGGTCAGTATCAGGGGCCGCCGCACGCGTCGCCGGAAAGTTTGATAAGCGGTGTCGTCGGTACACAGGGTGTCACCGTGCATCAGCAAGGTTGGCACGCCGTACAGTTCAATCCGGGTGGGGTCGCTCAGCAGGGTCATTCCTGATGATTCTGCGTAGCGTTGGGCCAGCATGAAATCGCGATTACCGTGCATGAAATACACCGGTGTGCCGGCATCAACCAGAGCCCTGATCCAGTGCGCAGCGTCGTGCGCAACCTGCTCGTCGTGATCGTCGCCAATCCAGGTTTCGAACAGGTCGCCCAGAATATAAAGCGCATCCGCACCGGCTGCATCTTCCTGCAGAAAGCGAAAAAAACGCCCGGTGGCGAGCGGGCGTTCGTCGGTTAAGTGCAGGTCGGCTACAAAGTAGGTTCGGCCTGTCTTGACCTGGGCAGTCGGGTTCACCGGTTCGATCAGACGATTTCCGCCTTGGTGATGACGACATCTTCCACTGGCACATCCTGATGGCCAGCGCGGGTGCCGGTTTTAACCTTCTTGATCTTGTCGACCACATCGGTGCCATCCACAACCTTGCCGAATACGGCATAACCATAGCCCTGTTGGGTGGGTGCGGTGAAGTTGAGGAAGCTGTTGTTGGCGATATTGATGAAGAACTGAGCAGTGGCTGAGTTCGGATTCGGCGTACGTGCCATGGCGACAGTGTAAGCCTCGTTCTTCAGGCCATTTGAGGCTTCGTTTTCAATCATGTCGCGCGTGGGCTTTTGCGTCATGCCAGGCTCAAAGCCGCCGCCCTGGATCATGAAACCGTCAATCACGCGGTGAAAAATGGTGCCATCGAAAAAACCATCACGCACATATTGCAGAAAATTCTCCACCGTTTTCGGTGCCTTTTCAGCGTCGAGTTCGAGGGTGATGATACCGTGATTGGTGTGCAGCTTGACCATGGGGTGTCCTATAGAGAAGTTTCGTGAATGATTTTCCAGCGGCCGTTTTCGCGGCTCCAGAATTGGCGTTTAGTGGTACGGTCGCTGAGGTTGCTGCTCTGGTAATCCTGCACAAAGCTGACCAGGGCGAAGTCGGGGCGCTCGGGGTAGAGCATCAGGCTGACCTTGCTGAGGCCTACCTTGATCCAGGACTTGCTGGCGTTCACCTTTTGTTTGCTGGCGCCAAATGTCTGGAAATCCTGTGGCCCGGTGCGGAATGACGGACTGTAGTGACTGAGCAGGCGCGTAGTGTCGCGGCTTTCCCAGTCTTCGCGCCATTGATCCAGTGCCGCTGCCAGATCATTGCGGCGGGTATCAAGCGTATCGTAGGCAACCCACTCAACCTGCTCCGCGATGATGATGGGTGTTTTGCCGGTCTGGATATATTGGCCGAGCCGTTTCAGGTCATCGTTGGCCAGCACGACGCAGCCTTCGCTGGCGCGCGGTGTGCGACTGTAGGTGCTGCTGGGGCTGCCATGAATCCAGATGCCGTGACCATTGCGGCCTTGACGGGTATCCCACTCGTTGGGGTAGGACAGGGTGAATGCGCCGCTACCGTAGAAATCGGTGAGTTCGCGCGGCGACTTGAATCCGGAAACGGTGTAGATGCCGATCGGGGTACGGTTATCGCCCTCTTTCTGTTTGCCTGCCCCTGCCTTGCCTATCGTGACGTAAAAGTCAGCCACCCGAACCGGCAGGCCCGCGCGATTTTCATAGACGTAGAGTCGTGCACGGCTGGCGTCAACCACCAGTGCATGGCGATAGCTGACGTCCAGATTCAGCAGATAGGCCGGAACCTTGTCTTGCGACAAGGATTCGGTTGC
>CAYGMS010000235.1:0-4234 GCA_964350905.1 uncultured Thiobacillus sp.
CCCCCAAGTTCAAGATCATATCGAGGCGACAACTATTCTGACGCGGGGGGACTGGCAAGTGGTGCTGGTATGGACGCCACGAAGCGCGCCGAATATATCCAGTTCCTGGCCGCGCGATTCCCGCTTTCGTTCATTGGCAGTGGCGCAGTGCGGCAGCCGCAGCGGTTCGCCCAGCGGCACGCCGAATACCCGGCTATCCACGCCTGCCGCTTTCGCCTTGGCGATGGATGGGTCAGGTTTGGCAGGGCCGGTAGGTGTCTCAGGCTCGGTTGCCACGGATCTTGATTCCTGTACGGGCGCTTGACGCATAGGCTGAGGCAGCGGGGCCGGAGGCGGAGGTGTGAATTGCGGTGCCGCCTCAAGATCAAATGATTTGGCTGCTCGGCGTTCTCCCTGAGCCTGATGGTTCTTGATTGCCAGCCGCATGGCGGGGAATTGCGAATCGTCCACCATGGAAACGCTCAGCAGGGTGGCGAGGTCGCCCCAGGCCATGGGGATGGCACCCCGGATTTCATTCCGCTTGATTCTGGCGTAAACCGTCAGGCCGCATCCTTCGGATTGCCTGTCGTAGAGCAATTCATTGGGGCGCGCCAGGGAGAGCGGATCGGTTGGGAAGTGACGGGCACAGCGCCTGAACACGGCTTTCTCCACCATCTGCGTGCCCGCCGGGTTGTAAGCCCATACCAGCGTCGTTTCCTGCGCACGGTCATCGACATAGCTTGGCTCGCCATATTTCTTGATAAGTGAGTCCTTCACCCCGGCCAGCAAAGGCTCCTGACCAGGTTTGAATACCCCGTAACGCTCGATAAAAATCGCCCGGTTGTCGTGCGGCAGCGGCGGGAATTGAACGCCTATGGATTCAAGCGGCCCGGCGGCGATACGTTCAGGCAAGGTCGCGGTAACCATGGACAGAAACGGCGCACTGCCTTGCCGGTCGATCGGGGCGCGGTGATCCTTGAACTGGTAATGCCGCGAACGTGCCTGCAATGCCCGACGAGCCTCGTCGGGTGTCATGCCTAGACGCACGCCGGATAGATCGAAAGAGGGAGCAGATGTAGCGCCGGTACCTGCCCCCCCTGATTTACTGGCGAGCAGGACAATCAAGCGATGGCGCTGCTCATCACTGCCCGTTGAGCCATAAAAACTGATCGTGGCTTCGCCTACCCGGTCGCTGTCCGGTCGCATGCTGAAGCCGATAAACTTCGCCCCATTGGTGAGTTGGGCCTTGACTTCAGATGTCACATCGATCGGCTGAGCGTTTGCTGCCGTGTCCTGGCACGCATCTTCCCGAGTCTGGACGGCCGTGCCCCCCTGCGTATCCGTGAATTCCGCCGCGCCATCCCCTGCGTAGGCATAAAGGCTCAGCGTCAGTGGACTATTCCCCTTGCACTGACGCCTGCCTGGTACCAGTTGCAAACTGGCCATACGCACCTCGTCCGCCGACGCCGCAGGCAGGGCGAATTCCGATACCGTGAAAATCCGCATCAAACGCTTGCCTGGCGCATGAAAGACGCCGGCTCGCAGATTCTTGTCAGTGTTGACTTTCGAAGTCATGACTTGCTGACTGAACGTCATCCAGATCGTCGGCTCGATTACGACCTGGCGGTCGGCGGCGAGTAGGGGAAAGGCGGCAAGTAACCCGCTGAGGCCCAGAATGATGTAAGAAGTTTTCATGGTTTTCTTCTGAATAATGCTTACAAATCCAGCTTGCGTTTGTCGGCCTTGTGGATATCCTTGCCTGCCTGATCCTTCCCGTTATTTTCAACAAAGATATCTACAGAGCGCCGAGCTGCAACGGCTTCGGCCCACCCGCTTAAAATGACCTTGAGCGAACGTACGATCCGAGCATCCGCGCGAGCACCGCCGACATCCAGTTGCGCAAAAATTTGCGTATGTCCGCACTTCTCAAACTTGGCTAGAAGGCCTTGTAGTTGCTGGGCGTCCTGAGGACTGTTGATTGTTGGCATTGTTTCCAGGGCAGCACGTGCAGGGTTCCCGCAAACGTCACCGTAATCTACGACAACGTCGCGCTTGACATCGCGAAGATTTCCCTGAGCATCGAAGCGCCAGAAGTAGTTGGTGAATGGCCCGCCAGGATTGCGTTTATATGAGAGCGGCCCATATTTATCGAGAAGAGCCTTGGTCGCCGCATCGGCAGATGGTTCTTCACCAACCAGGAATGTTTGTTCGCGCTCAATAGAAATGGCACGCTCGCGCCCTGCTGTCGGCGTAAAATTTATAGTAATCGACTCACGACTTCCAAAGCCACCCTTTGGGATAGCGGAGAACAGCTTGACATAGCCCGAATTCTGAATTTGACGTGGGTGACCGGAAGCTGGTTGGTAAACCAAAGCTCCGCGCACTTCTCTCACTATTAAATTGGGGTGTTTCTCAAGAATGTGGCGTGCATCGGCTGGGCTCATACCTAAACGAATACCAAGGATATCGTGACCCATTTGAGTAGTGATGTTTCCGCCCGACGTTTCTGACGTCAGCGCGGTGTCCCTGCTTGCCTGCGTACTTGGGTCAGTTTGTGCCGATGCATTTGACGGTGAACCCTGCTTTAGCTTCTCCTGATACGCCTTCGCCTGTTCCGCCAAGCCCTTAAGCTTCTCCAGATTGAACTCGGCGAGCGCTGTACTCGAAATGCCACCAGCGAGCATGACACCACAGATGAGCACCAAGACTGGAATGTGCTTCTTCATGGCATTTCTCCTTACTCCATCACCGGAATTCTTCTTGCGGGCGGCTTATTTGATCAAGCGAATCGCGAAAGGCGCCTTGTACCTGTTGCCGTTTGAACTGGCCACAGCTCCCATGATGCAAAAGACCAGATGGCAGATACCAACGACTGCGATGACCAGAACGCCAATCAACACAAGGGAGAGAAGCAGCCCGACAAAATAGCCGATGATGGCGGTGATCGACCAGTTAAGGGATTCCTTGGCGTGTTCAAGTAAGAAGGCATCGTCTTTCTTGATGAGATAAACGATCAAACCCGGAATGAAGCCAAAGAAGAGGGTGCCGATCCAGGTTATGAGGGCGATGTTCCTGGAGTCTTGGGAGATGGCGATTTCGTTCATGTTGTTTCTCCTTGTGTTCGACAAATCTAGTGGTCTTGTCGGGGACCCAAACTTTTGTTTTTGTGGACTTACCCGTTAAATTTTTTGCAGACCATCTTCTGGCCTAGTAACTGCCCCGCTTCGAGCTCATCGCCTTTCCTGGTAAAGACAATGCCCGTCCCCTGCACAATGACGGAAACCTTGTCGCCATCCACCTTGTAGGGAGCAGATATCTCCGTGCCGAACATGGTGATGTAGGCAGTCCCATCTTTTTTGAAAGTGAGTTTCTGATACAGGCAATCCTCTCCGCCATAAGCTCCGCTGATTCCTTCTGGACAACCAGTCAAGAATGCAATTGCGGCCGCAACTATCGTGAATTTTATTGATCGATTCATGGTGCTCTCCTTATTGTTAACTCGGCAAAAACTGAATGACCAAACCCGGCACACGGTTTGCAAAAGCGAGAAACTCGTAGCATCCGTCTCGTTTTCTGCCCTGCCCGGATACCAACCCGCGATCCGTTTGTACAGATGCAGCGAGCCGACCCCTTTTGACAGCGCTCAAAAAGGGAACTTTGACTGTTTCAAAGATAACTGCGAATGGAAATTACCGCCTCTCCCAAACGGGAGAGATTTGTCATCAAGTGCTGGTGGTCACACGTAGCAGTAACGCCACCAACTGCGCTTGTTTATTTGTCCCTGTTTTGGCAAAAATTTGCTTTAGATGCGAGCGCACGGTGCCCATACCGATGCCCAAGGCTTCCGCTATCTCAGTGAGCGCCCGGCCTTCGGAGAGCGCCAGGGCGACAGCGGCTTCCGTGCATGTCAGCCCGAACAATTCGCGCGACATCTGTGCGGACGTGGTCAGTGCTTCCGGATCACGGATGAATATCAGCGCCGCAGGCTGCGACACGCCACACCCTGCCGCCATGGGGCGCAGCGGCGCCACCGTTAGCGTGAGGGGAAGCTTGCCTTCGCGCTGGATGGCGAGGGTGCCCCCGGGCGAGCCCATTACGCCGGACGCGGTTTGGACGCAGCGCTGGACTAGGCCGGCCAGCCGGCTGGACAAGTCGGATTGACCAACTTCCAGCTTGCCTTGGACCAGGCAAAACGCCCGGTTCTGCCGGAGCACCTGCTCGGCAATGCGGTTGGCGAACAGGACTGACCTGTCAC
>CAYGMS010000236.1:0-2210 GCA_964350905.1 uncultured Thiobacillus sp.
GATGCGGCCGTCAATTTCCGGGCGCAGGACGACGCTGTCCTCGGCGATCAGGGCACCGACCGCATTGACGGTATTGGAGACCGGGGTTTCGCTTACTTTCATCATGTTGACCGGGATGAAGGGAGGGCCGCCTGCCTGGGCGTAAGCGAGTACAGGTATAAACAGCAGGATGAACAGGGTGCGCATGGCAGATTCCGCAAAAGAACAGAGGGGGGCGACAGGGTTGCACCTTAGCAGGTCCGGGATGAAACAAAAACCGCATGAGCGGGTCAGCCATGTCATGACTTGTAAGGAATCATGCCCTTGCGCCGACTGTCCAGTAAGACCACTTTTAATCTGACAGGACTGAATCATGCTGATCCGACCACCGAGTGACATTTTATCGTCTGAAATCACGCCCCGCGAGGTGTATCGGGAGCGCCGCCGCTTCATGCAGGGCATGGGTGTGCTGGCAGCAGGTGCCGCCCTCGGTGCTGCGGCCGATGTGGAAGCCGGCGTCAGGCTGGCAGGCGTGCGCGGCAGTGCCTACAAGTTGAACGAAGCAAAAACGCCCTACAAGTCGGTGACCACTTACAACAACTTTTATGAATTTGGCACGGGCAAGAGCGACCCGGCCGAGAACGCGGGGCACTTCAAAACGCGGCCGTGGACGGTGACGGTCGAGGGCGAAGTCGGCAAACCCGGTGTGTATGACATCGATTCGCTGCTTAAGCTCGCGCCGCTGGAGGAGCGCGTTTACCGGCTGCGTTGCGTGGAGGGCTGGTCGATGGTGGTTCCGTGGGTGGGCTTTCCACTGCATGAAATCATCCGTCGCGCGAATCCAACCGGCAATGCCAAATACGTCGAATTCATCACCCTGGACGACCCTGGCCAGATGCCGGGGCAACGCTCACGCGTGCTCGACTGGCCCTATGTCGAGGGCTTGCGGATGGACGAGGCGATGAATCCGCTGACGCTGCTGGCGGTGGGGCTGTACGGTGAGGTGCTGCCCAACCAGAATGGCGCGCCGATCCGGCTGGTGGTGCCGTGGAAATATGGCTTCAAGAGCGCCAAGTCCATCGCCAGGATCCGCTTTGTCGAGAAGCAGCCGCTGACCGCCTGGATGAAGGCAACGCCGGATGAATATGGTTTTTATTCCAATGTGAATCCGCAGGTGGACCATCCCCGCTGGAGTCAGGCCAGGGAGCGTCGCATCGGCGAGTTCTTCAAGCGCGATACCCTGATGTTCAATGGTTACGGCGCGCAAGTCGCGCAGATGTACCGTGGCATGGATCTGAAAAGGTATTTCTGATGGCGGGTTTTTTCCGACAGCCCAAGCTTTGGCTGTTTGCCATCTGCCTGTTGCCGCTGATGCGACTGCTGGTTTTGGGGCTGGGTGACGGCCTCGGCGCCAATCCGATCGAGTTCATCACCCGTTCCACCGGCACCTGGACACTGGTCGGGCTGATGCTGACGCTGTCGGTGACACCCTTGCGGCGCCTGACCGGCCGCGCCGAGCTGATTCGCACCCGGCGCATGCTGGGGCTGTTTGCTTTCTTCTATGCCTGCCTGCATTTTGTCACGTACATCTGGCTGGATCAGTTTTTCGACCCGGCTGCGATTGTTAAGGACATCATCAAGCGGCCTTTCGTTACGGTGGGGTTTACAGCCTTTGTTCTGCTCGTTCCGCTCGCCCTGACCTCGACTCACGCCATGATGCGGCGCCTGGGCCGGCGTTGGCAGCAATTGCACCGCCTGGTTTACGCCATCGCCATACTGGGCGTGATCCACTATCTCTGGCTGGTGAAGAAAGACCTGACCGACCCGCTGATCTACGCAGGGGTCCTCACGTTGCTGTTGGTGCTGCGTTTGCCATGGGGCGTACACGCGCTACAGGCGGTCCGCAGCAGTCGCAGGGTGTCTAGCCAGCCGTGATCACGGCGAGACGGGGTTGCTGCTCATAAAACGCGAGCAATAAAAAACGGGGGACAAGCCCCCGTTTCAGATTGGGCAGTGCCCGACCTGTTAGAGCCCGAAAGGCTTGATGACCGCTACCGATGGTGTGGGAGCCGCAGCAGGAGCCGGGGCAGGTTTGGCGGCAGGAGCCGCTTTCTTTGCAACCGGCTTTTTCACTGCGGGCTTCTTTGCAGCAGGCTTTTTGGCTGCCGGGGCTGCCTTTTTAGCTACGGGCTTTTTCGCTGCTGGTTTTTTAGCGGCGACTGCCTTTTTAG
>CAYGMS010000236.1:2310-4185 GCA_964350905.1 uncultured Thiobacillus sp.
GCTACGGGCTTTTTCGCTGCTGGTTTTTTAGCGGCGACTGCCTTTTTAGCCGGAGCTGCTTTTTTGGCTACGGGCTTTTTCGCTGCTGGTTTTTTAGCGGCGACTGCCTTTTTGGCTACGGGTTTTTTGGCGGGGGCCGCCTTCTTGGCCGCCGGTTTAGCGGCGGATTTTTTTGCTGTTGCCATTTAACACTCCTTAGAAGTTGAACACATTCACTTATCACTACAGCTTGAAGCCACGTGCAGTCAGAATTTGCACTTCCAAAGCGTGGTATCAACAGGCGAACAACTTGCCCGAAACCCTCAAAAGACGGGCGATACCGAGGCTCCGCTTGGTGAGCTTCATTCTAGTTACTTTTGCAGAGGGTTCAATAAATAGTCAAGATGTTGTGTGAATAACCGGAGAAAAATGTAGCGATCAAGCAAAATGTATTGATTCGATACTAAAAATCATAAAAAACAATATTTGTTCAGAAGTGCTGCATGCGATTAAATAAGCCGTTCTCCAGCCATCAGGTCTTTTTGTGATTCGCGCTCACGAATGATATGAATTTCATTCTTGTCGATCATGATTTCTGCGGCGCGAGGACGGGAATTGTAGTTTGAAGCCATGCTCATGCCGTACGCGCCGGCTGAAAGAATGGCGAGCAGGTCGCCTTCTTCGATCGACAAGTCGCGCGCAAAGCCAATGAAATCGCCGGTTTCGCAGATTGGCCCGACGATATCGTAGCGTTGTGGTGCCGTCTCTTTCTGATTGACGGCGGCGATGCCGTGATAGGCCTCGTACAGTGCCGGTCGCATCAAATCGTTCATGGCGGCATCCACGATGGCGAAGTTTTTACCTTCCCCCGGCTTCAAGTACTCGACACGGGTCAGCAGCAGTCCTGCATTGCCGACGAGTGAGCGCCCAGGTTCCAGCAGCAGTTTCTCGTGACGTCCGGCAAAAAGTTCGGCCAGGGTTTGGCCGTAGGCCTCAAGATCGGGCGGCGTTTCGTCGTTGTAGCGAATGCCGACGCCGCCACCGAGATCGATGTGATGCAGCGTGATGCCTTCCTTTGCCAGCGTGTCGACGAGGGCCAGCACCCGCCTGGCCGCGTCGGCCAGCGGCGAGAGGTCGGTCAGTTGCGAGCCGATGTGGCAATCGATGCCGGTAATTTTGAGATGGGGCATGTTTGCAGCCAGGCGATACAGCGCAGGTGCGTCCGCAATCGGCACGCCGAACTTGTTTTCCTTCAGGCCCGTGGAAATATACGGGTGCGTTTTTGGATCGACATCGGGGTTGACGCGAAACGACACGGGCGCAACCTGGCCGGTTTCGCCTGCCACGCGATTCAGGCGATGCAGTTCGCTGACCGATTCGACGTTGAAGCACAGGATGCCAGCCTTGAGCGCGGCGCGCATCTCGTCTGCCGTTTTGCCGACGCCGGAGAAAACGATCTTGCCGGGGTCACCGCCTGCGGCCAGCACCCGCGCCAGTTCGCCACCGGAGACGATGTCGAAGCCGGTGCCGAGACGTGCAAACAGGTTGAGTATCGCCAGACTGGAATTGGCCTTCACGGCATAACAGATCAGGTGTGGCGTTCTGGCGAATGCCTGGGCGTAGGCTTGATAGGCGCTTTCCAGGGCGGCCCTGGAGTACACATAGAGCGGGGTGCCAAAGCGGTCGGCAAGCGTATCCAGTGCCACCCCTTCAAGATGGAGGCGGCCGTCGAGTCGATGCAGGGTATTCAATTGGAAGTCCGTTGCGGTGCAGCAGGTTTTTCGGGAAGATACAGGTCACCCTTGGAGCCGCAGGCGCTTAATGTAAGCCCTCCCAGCAATAAGGATACGATCATGAATACGCGTATTTTCATGCGCGAAATGTTAGCACGGGACA
>CAYGMS010000237.1:0-4185 GCA_964350905.1 uncultured Thiobacillus sp.
GGGTAATCAACAGTTCACTCAAACCCGTGGATACCTGGGCACCCGGAAATTTTCTACCCGACCAGTCAGGATAGACGGCCAATTCACGAACCAACGATGCCGGCAGGGGGTGAGCAGACGAACTGCGTTCAAGCAAGCGCATTGTCAACAACGAAATCGGGATGCGCAGATAATCATGACGGTAGGCCAGCGTCACATTATGTGTGGCGTCGCCGCCTTGCACAGGCATACCCGCCGCCACGATGTTAGCCGTCACGTGCTGACGATAGGTCGAGTCCTCCGCCTGCCGAACCCGAATTCCCACCCCCGAGGCCAGTACGGTGTTTGAAAATATCGTCATGTCGCGCGGCACGTCATTGTGCGGCTGTATATGAATGGCATCGCCCTCGCCATTAAGAAACACATTGTCATACACCGCTGCTCGGCCTTCTGCCTGCAGCAGCGCCTCACTCGGATTGTGCAGAAACAGATTGCCATGGACCAGATAACGATCCTCAACGCCCGCTCCTGACAGGGGGCCATGCCCCAGCAGAACATTGGGGCGCGCCAGCTTGCCCGGCTGTGAATCATTTTTTGAAAAAATGTTGTACCGAATCACGGTGTCATGCCGGTCACCATATTTTGCAGGACGATTTTTCTGGTGCTTGATCTGCAGGTTATATCCCAGTGTTTGGGTAATCCGGTTGCCCTCGATGACCCCGCCAACAAATGGATCCGAGCCGTCCGAGTCGCCCAGATACATACCGGTGCCCACCCGTTCGATTCGATTGTGTTTGATCTGCCAGCCCAAGGCCGGGCATTTGGTCGAAATACCCACGTTTTGCTGCGATGCGGCATGGTCATGAATATACAGGTGATCAAGCGTAATGAAATCGGCATAACGACTATGCCCTTCCGCCTTGACTGCATCCACAGGGATGTTGCGCCCATCCAGTTCCAGATGCCGCAGGATCAGATAGCGCACATCGAGCAGGCTGAACGTATTGGCTCCCGGGCGGGCGATAAAACGGGGAGCGGCCGCTGAATCGGCCGCTTCGATGATAATGGGCTCACCTGCTCGCCCGGTCAGACCGTGTAACGACAGACCGTACAGATAGTCACCCGGCGCGAGCAGCAAACGATCACCCGGCTGCAAACGGCGCACCGCATCACGGTAATCGCCCGGTCCTGCATGGTAATCTGCGGCAGTTGCAGCCCCCGCCAGCAAAACAAATAATGCGGCCAAGACAGCTTGCAACATTTAGTCAGCCGTATCGGCTTGAGATAACCCACCCCTCAGCAAGTCCAACTTGCCAAACAGGACACGGGTCATGCCCGCCACATTCTGCCGTCCGGTATCCACCACGATGTCGGCCACCTCCCGATACAAGGGATCACGCTGCCGGTACAACTCACGCAACTTGGCAAGCGGATTCTCGGTTTGCAGCAAGGGGCGATTTCGGTCATGCCGTGTACGCTCATACAGATGCTCGGGTGACCCACGCAAATAAATCACCAGCCCATTTTTTCGCAAATTGTCCCGGTTGGCTGCGGACAAAACCGCGCCACCGCCCGTGGCCAGCACGATCCCCGACAAAGCGGTGAGTTCGGCAATCGCGTTTTCCTCGCGCTTACGAAAGCCCGCTTCACCCTCGATCTCAAAAATAATCGGAATCTTGACGCCGGTGCGCGCCTCGATTTCGTGGTCCGAGTCATGGAACCCACAACCATAATGTTTGGCCAGCAATCGCCCCACCGTGGTCTTGCCCGCCCCCATCAGTCCGACGAGAAAAAAGTTGTCTCGTTTGCTCATGTCAGGATTCTAATAGACAGCGGGGCAGCGAGTTCGATACAGCCTGATTGATGAGCGAAAAAAAGCGCGGGCAAACCCGCGCTTTATGTTTAACCAGGCAACTCAGCGAAGCGATAGACGCTCATCGAGAATACGTGGCGTAAGGAAGATAATCAGCTCGGTTTTGCTATTTTCCTTGGTAGTGCTCTTGAACAGATTCCCGAACACAGGGATATCGCCCAGCAGTGGCACTTTGCTCACAGTCGAGTTCTCGCTACCGTCGAAGATGCCACCCAGAACCAGGGTCTCGCCATTATTCACGCGCACCTGGGTCTTGATCCGCTTGGTATCGATTGCCGGATTGTCGCCAATATTCGCAATATCACGCACAGCATCTTTCTGCACTTCTACAGTCAGGATGATTGAGTCGTTGTTCAAAATCTGTGGGTCCACGAGCAGGCACAAGAAAGCGTCCTTGAACGTCACCGTGCTCACGCCGCCCAGTTGTGCGGGTGGCGTGATATAGGGAATTTGTGTGCCATTCAGAATCACGGCAGGCTTCTGGTTGGTCGTGACGACACGAGGGTTGGAGATCACCTTGCCCTTGTTGTCTGCTTCCAGCGCACGCAATTCCAGACTCAGAAGGTTGCCATTGGCGAGATTCAGCAGGGATAGCGCCAGATTGCCCGCGCCCAGTACGTCCGGCAGTGATTGACCACTACCAATCGCATTGGAGCCCAGGGTGCTTCCTCCAATCTGATAATCCCCTAGAGTTTTAGCAGCAGCAAAACTTAGCCGAGCTCCAAGATCGCGACTCCAGCCATCAGTTGCCACCACAACCCGCGCTTCAATCATGACCTGGCGTGCCGGCACATCCAGTCGCGCCAGAAGTTCGCGCACTTCCTGAATCTTGCGCGCCGTATCGGTGATGATCAGCGTATTGGTTTTCAGCTCATAGGTGGCACGGCCGCGTTTGGTCAGGACTTTCTGGTCGTTATCACCCTTGCCCTGCTGTGAAGCCTGAGCCACAGCCCCGCCACCAAGACCCTGGGCCTGGGCCGAGCAATTCACGCCGCCCCCTGCCGAGTTGAGGAAGGCGCCCATGGAGAAACCGTACAGCATGGTCTGCGCTTCGTCTGCGCGCATGTAGTTAAGCTGAATGTACTCGGTGGTCAGAGGCTCCAGATCAGCCACCGCCGACTTAGCTTCGAACTCCAGCTTTTCCTTGGTCAGCAATTCATCCTTGGGCGCAATCCAGATCACATTGCCATTCTGGCGCTTGTCCAGGCCCTTGGTCTGCATGATGAGGTCTAGCGCCTGATCCCAAGGCACATCCTTCAGACGCAGGGTCAGATTGCCGGCGACGGTATCACTGGCGATGATGTTAAGACCCGTAAAGTCTGCGATCACCTGCAGCACCGAGCGCACTTCGACGTTCTGGAAATTGAGCGAGAGCTTCTCGCCAACATATTTCACTTTTCCATCAGCGGTTTTCTTTTGTGCGTCGTCGCTCTGTTTGACTTCAACAATAAAGCTGTTGTCGGTCTGATAGGCAGAATACTCCCACCCACCCTTGGGTTGAATCACCATGCGCGTGTTATCGCCCAGGGTATAGGTTTCAACAACCTGAACCGGGGTCCCAAAGTCGGCAACATCCAGACGGCGCTGCAGTGCTTTCGGCAACTCGGTCCCAATAAAGTCGACCACTACGCCATTGGATTGCTGGCGAATGTTGATGCCGGTCTGGGCATCGGACAAGGTGGTCACGATACGCGCCTCGCCCGTCCCGCCGCGTCGGAAATCCACGTCGCGGATACTGTGACGCGCCACCCCGGGTGCTGCCTCGGCAAAACGTGGACTGGCATTCACCGGGGCCGATCCCACACCCACATCACCCAGTGCGACGAGCAATGTTTTGCCCTCGATTCTGGCGTCGTATTCAACTGATTTATTCAGATTCAACACCAGGCGAGTACGTGTCCCTGCCTGCACCACATTTACGCTCGATAGCGGGCCCAGGTTGGCTTCCACGGTATTGCGCCCCATTGCATTACCTGTATCAGGCAAGTCAAGCGCAATACGCGGCGGGTTGCCTACGGTAAAACCGGCAGGGGTCGCGGTCAGGGCATTCTTGAGCGTAACACGCACCACAACCTTGCCGCCAGGCAATGTCGTCGTGTCTACGCTTTGTACCGCGTTACCAGTGGGTGGCACATCGGCAGCACGCACCGAAAGTGGCAGAGCCAAACCAGTAAACAGAACAATCCCGAACAGGTGGCGGGTGATTTTTTGGGCAATTTTCGGCAATGCGTTCATGTCAGCCTCTTTGAAATTCAGTACTACAAAACTATTCTTGCAGGATCAGGGTGCTGATGCGCTCGGACCAATCCCCGGCACTATCCTGGACAATTTCA
>CAYGMS010000238.1:0-4159 GCA_964350905.1 uncultured Thiobacillus sp.
CCAGTTTCTGCTGGGCAGACAACTCCCGTTCATAGCGGCGCGCATCCATCAACATCGTCGTGCGCAGGATGAGGATGTATACGGTGAAAATAGCTACGAATGCGACAATGATCCCAAGCAGAACAATCCCCAAAGGGGCCTCAAAGCGGAAAATCAGGAAGGACAGGTTGGCTGGGGCGTTCAGTGCGTCCCAGTTGGTGAGGGTAAATACCCCGAGCACAATCAGACCTGTAAAAACGAGTGGTCCCAGAATTTTCATCTTGCTTCTCCAATAAATTGTTGAATTGTTTCTTTATAGCCAAGCTGGGGAAATCACGGATGGGGCTTTAAGTGGTTTTGTACCCGCTGGCCTTCGTCATATTTTTCTGGCGCATCCGGCTAGTCTAATCGTGATCGGGTGCGAATGCGGTGGGTGGTCGATAGCCACAGTACCTGAAAGAGGCTTCGTATCATGATGCTGTCCGATTTGGGAGGGGACGGATTCGTCCCGCTCGGCAGATTGAAGTGGCCTTGATCGTCAAGAGAAACAAGAAAAGCACCACAAAAACAGGGTTTCTCTTTGTTTTGTCCGTAGTGTAAATCCGCATAATACAAGTGCAAAATTCAAATTACCGAGCCGACCCAAATGACATCCAACGTCACCCAGTTGCAACCTGTGTCACAAGCGACAGATCAACTGTTGCAACAGGCCATTGCGCACCATCAGTCGGGGCGGCTTCAGGAAGCTGGAGAGCTTTATCAGGCCATCCTGCAAAATCAGCCCGGCCACCCTGAGGCAAACCACAATCTTGGAGTGATCGCGATTCAAGCACAGCAGCCCGCTGCAGGTTTGCCGTATTTTGTGGCGGCGCTGGATGCCGATCCGACATGCGGACAATACTGGCTGAATTACATTGACGCCTTGTTTCAGGCGGGCCTGCAGGAGGACGCGCGTGCCGTATTGGCGCTTGCGCGCCAGCAGGGTTTGCAGGGGGAAGAGGTAAATGCATTGGCGGCGCGCCTGAATGGGAACGCACCGGTTGAAGTGCAAGGGGGCTTGGCCCTGCGGGATGATGAGGAATCGCCTCCTGCTTCACTGGCGGGTCCGCTGCATGGGAATACCCCCAATCATCAAGACATGGATGTGATCGTGGCGCTATTCGGTGAAGGGCGCTACGCGGAGGTTGCAACCCTTGCGCAGAGGCTGACGGTGCACTATCCGCTGCATGGGTTTGGCTGGAAGATTCTGGGCGTTGCACTCAAGCTACTGGGCAGGGGGCTGGACGCGCTGGAACCGATGCGGAAAGCCGCCATGTTGTTGCCCACTGACGTCGAATCACACTACAACCTGGGCGTGATCCTGCAGGAACTGGGCCGACTGGACGAGGCCGAGGCCGTTTACCGGCGGGCGCTGCAGATCAATCCGGGCTATGTCGATGCGTACCTGAACCTGGGCGTGACGCTGAACAAACTGGGTCGCCTGGACGAGGCCGAACAAAATCTTCGCCACGCGTTGCAGTTCAGGCCGGACTCGGCCGAGGCCCATAGCAATCTGGGCGCCACCCTGCAGGCACAGGGCCGGCTGGACGAAGCCGAGCCCAGTTACCGGCGGGCGCTGCAGCTGCAGCCGGATAACGCCATGGTGCATAACAATCTGGGCATTACGCTGCAGGAGCTGGAGCGTCTGGACGAGGCAGAGGCCAGTTACCTGTGTGCGCTGCAGATTGATCCGGGCTATGCCGATGCGCACGGCAACCTGGGCAATATGCTGCAGGAACAGGGCCGTCTGGACGAGGCCGAGGCCAGCTTCAGGCAGGCGCTGCAACGCAATCCGGATGATGACCAAAGCCATAACAACCTGGGCGTGACCCTGCAGGAAATGGGGCGCTTGAACGAGGCGGACGCGCATTTTCAGATGGCGCTGCTGATCAACCCGGATGATGCGAGGGCACACGATAATCGCGGCAACCTGTTGTGTTATCTGGAGCGCCTGAAGGAAGCCGAAGCGAGCTTCCGTAAGGCGCTGCAGGTCGCGCCGGAGGAGGCCCGTATTCATGCCAATCTGGGCCGCTTTCTGCGCCGTATGGGGCGTCTGGAGGAGGCTGAGGCCAGCTTTCGACAGGCGCTGGCAATCAGCCCGGATGACGTGAAGACGCACAATCATCTGGGACTGACGCTTCAGGATCTGGGCCAGCTCGATCAGGCCGAGGCCTGTTTCCGCCGGATCTTGCAGCACACGCCGGATCATGCCGGCACCCTGAGCAACCTGGGGCAGATCCTTCTCAGCGTGGGCCGACTGGAGGAGGCGGAAGCCCATTTTCGCCAGGCGCTGCAAATCAAACCGGACTTTGCATCGCTTTACAGCAACCTGCTGTATTACCTGACGCTCAGCGCCACGGCGGATGCGCAATCGGTGTTTTCAGAACACGCCCGCTTTGGCGAGCAGTTCGAGCCCGCCCTCAAAACACAGTGGCCTGCGCACGTCCATTTGCGTGATCCCGACCGTCGTCTGCAGGTCGGCTTTGTCTCGGCAGATTTTTTCAACCATGCCGTGGCTACATTTATCGAACCGGTACTGGAGCATTTATCAAGCCACTCGAAATTGTCATTGCATGCCTATTACAACAACGTCGTTAATGATGCTGTTATGCAACGCCTGCGGGGCCACTTTGCACACTGGCACCCTATTGCGGGCTTGTCGGATGCGGAATTGGCAGAAAAAATCCATGCCGACGGCATCGACATTCTGATCGACCTCTCAGGCCACACGGCGGGGAACCGCCTGCTGACCTTTGCCCGAAAACCCGCGCCCGTGCAAGCCAGCTGGATGGGCTACCCTGGCACGACTGGCTTGAAATCAATGGACTACTTTTTGGCAGACCATTTTTTTCTGCCCCCCGGGCAATTCGATGGACAATTTACGGAAAAAATTGTGCATTTACCCGCAGGCGCACCTTACTTGCCGATTAAGGATGCTCCACCAGTCAATCTGCTGCCTGCATTGAGCAATGGCTATTTGACTTTTGGCAGCTTCAACAGGCCGAACAAGCTCAGTCCAGCGGTCATCGCCGTGTGGGCGCAACTCCTTCGAGTATTGCCCGATTCCAGGATGTTGCTGGGGGGGATGCCGGAGGATGGCAATTGCGAGGCGCTGATCAAATGGTTTGAAACGGAAGGTGTTGCACGTGAACGGCTAAGTTTTCATGCACGTTGTGGCATGGAGGCCTACTTGAATCTACACCAGCAAGTGGACATCTGTCTGGATACATTCCCTTACAACGGCGGCACTACAACCCTCCATGCGCTATGGATGGGTGTGCCGACGCTAACCTTGGCGGGGCGAACAGCAGCGGGCCGGTCGGGTGCCGCGATTCTCGGCCATGCTGGTTTGGAATCGTATATTGCGCACGATGCAACGGATTTCTTGCAGAAGGGCTTGTCCTGGGCCGGCAATCTTGCCGCACTGTCCGATATCCGATCAGGTTTGCGGGAACGCTTTACCAAGTCGGCGATGGGTCAGCCGGCGCTGGTTGCCACGGGGGTGGAGCGTGCCCTGCGCATGATGTGGCAACGCTGGTGTGCGGGCCTGCCGGCGGAATCGTTCGAAGTGCCGCTGCAGGCTGTTAACAGCACAATATCGGAGGTTGATTCATGACGGAATCACGTGATCCCCTGCCTATTTATGTCACACAGCCTTCGTTGCCTCCCCTGGAGGAGTTCATACCCTATCTGGAGCAAATCTGGGAGAGCAAGCGGCTGACCAATAGTGGCCCGTTTCACGAGCAACTGGAGCAGGCATTGTGCGACTATCTCGGCGTGCCGCATATTGCCCTGTTTGCCAACGGTACCCTTGCGCTTGTTACTGCACTGCAGGCCATGCGCATTACGGGCGAAGTCATCACTACCCCCTATTCATTCGTGGCGACTGCACATTCGCTGCTGTGGAATGGCATCAGACCCGTGTTTGCCGATATCGATCCGCTCACGCTCAATTTGGACCCGGACAGGATCGAGGCCGCGATCACTCCGCAAACCACCGCCATCATGCCGGTGCATTGTTATGGGCATTCATGCGATGTGGATCGCATCGAAAGAATAGCCGACAACTATGGGCTGAAAGTCATCTACGATGCTGCTCACGCCTTTGGTGTGCAATGTCAGGGGGGCAGCGTACTCAACC
>CAYGMS010000239.1:0-1519 GCA_964350905.1 uncultured Thiobacillus sp.
GCCGAAGGCCTCAACAATGAAGTCGCCACTGCGGTGGAAACCGCGGTTGCCGAACTGAAGAAACTCGGCGCGATCACCGTCGATATCTCGCTCGCCAACTCCAAGCTGGCCATCCCCGTGTATTACGTGCTGGCCCCCGCCGAGGCCTCGTCCAACCTGTCGCGCTTTGACGGCGTGCGCTACGGTTACCGCGCACCGGAATACACCAACCTCGACGACATGTACTGCAAGACCCGTGCGCAAGGCTTTGGCGCGGAAGTGAAGCGCCGCATCATGATCGGCGCCTATGTGCTCTCGCACGGCTATTACGACGCCTATTACCTGCAAGCGCAGAAAATCCGCCGCCTGATTGCCGATGACTTCACCGCAGCGTTCAAGACCTGCGACGTCATTCTCGGCCCGACCGCGCCCGGCACCGCGTTCAAACTCGGCGAAAAATCCGATGATCCGGTGGAAATGTATCTGAATGATCTCTACACCATACCCGCCAACCTTGCCGGCCTGCCCGGCATGTCGCTGCCGTGCGGCTTCGACGCCAATGGCCTGCCGATCGGCCTGCAACTGGTGGGAAATTACTTCAGCGAGGCGAAAATGCTCAACGTCGCGCATCAGTTCCAGCGCGCCACCGACTGGCATGCGCGTGCGCCGGAGGGCTTGAAATGAAGTGGGAGACCGTTATTGGGCTGGAGGTGCATACCCAGCTCGCCACCCGTTCCAAGATTTTTTCGGGCAGCAGTACTGCCTTCGGCGCAGCGCCCAACACCCAGGCCAGCGCGGTTGATATCGCGCTGCCCGGCGTGCTGCCGGTGCTGAACAAGGGCGCGGTCGAATGTGCGATCAAGTTTGGCCTGGCGATCGGCGCAACGCTTAACCGCGTCAACATCTTCGACCGCAAGAACTACTTCTACCCCGACCTGCCCAAGGGCTATCAGATCAGTCAACTGGCCAAGCCGATTGTCGAGGGCGGCGCGCTGAAGATCCAGGTGGGCGACACCGAAAGAGTGATCAACCTCACCCGCGCCCATATGGAAGAGGACGCCGGCAAGTCGCTGCACGAAGACTTCCACGGCATGACCGGCATCGACCTCAATCGCGCCGGCACGCCGCTGCTGGAGATTGTCTCGGAGCCGGAGATGCGCTCCTCCGCAGAAGCGGTCGCCTACGCCCGCGCGCTGCACACGCTGGTGACCTGGATCGGCATTTGCGACGGCAACATGCAGGAAGGCAGCTTCCGCGTTGACGCCAACGTCTCGGTGCGCCCGATCGGCCAGGCCAAATTCGGCACCCGCCGCGAGATCAAGAACCTCAACTCGTTCCGCTTTCTGCAACAGGCCATCGACTACGAAGTACGCTGGCAGATCGAAACGCTGGAGGACGGCGGCCGCATCGAACAGGCTACCGTGCTGTTCGACCCCGACAGCGGTGAGACGCGCATGATGCGCAGCAAGGAAGACGCGCACGACTACCGCTATTTCCCCGACCCCGACCTGCTGCCGGTCAAGCTCGACGAGGACTGGAT
>CAYGMS010000239.1:1619-4138 GCA_964350905.1 uncultured Thiobacillus sp.
TCACGCACCTTCACCATGGCCTCTTCATTGGTCAGGATGATGCGCTTCAGTTCCAGCCGTTCATTGCTGGCCTGCGTGATTTGCTCTTTTAAATTGGGGGCAACAGGTCGGCCCGTTTTTTGAATCGCAGCGACTCGCGCATTCAAATCACCCAGGTTCGACTCCACGGCCGTGGCCCGGATTTCCGCCCCCTTGATCACCAGTTTGTGATGTTCCAGTGCGCGGTCGCGCGCCAGGTCAATTTCGGCTTCAGTAGTGTAGGTTGCAGTCAGCGCGCGATCCTGCTGTGCCTGCTTCTGCTCTTCTTCCTGTATTCGCTTCTGCTCGGCACGATGCTCGGCTTCCACCTTGCGTTCCGCCTCCGACTGCGTGCGCTTGATGACGTTTCCCTGCTTGTTCATCTCGGCTGCGCCGCTTTTCTGGTAGGTCGATGGCAGCGTGTCGCCGTAATGCACCCGACCATTGCTGTCCACCCAGCGGTACATCGCTGCGTCTGCGGTGGCCGCAGTCAGCAGCAGCGCCACCAGCAACAGGCTAAACGCCATAGGTTGCACGGTACGCTGCCACGGCTTGCAATTCAGTTTGTCGGTTTGCATCACGCTCCAAAAACTCCACCAGATCATCCAGTGTGACCACCGCCACCACCGGAATATCATATTGCTCACGTACTTCCTGCACCGCCGATTTATCGCCGGTGCCACGCTCCATCCGGTCCAGCGCGATCACCACGCCTGCAGGTTCGGCTCCCGAATGGCGGATCAGTTCCACCGACTCGCGCACCGACGTGCCCGCCGAGATCACGTCATCCACAATCAGCACGCGTCCTTGCAGTTGTGCACCGACCACCGTCCCGCCTTCGCCGTGGTCCTTCGCCTCCTTGCGGTTGAAGGCAAACGGAATGTTCCTGCCCATGCCTGCCAGCGCCACCACGATGCTCGCGGCCAGCGGAATGCCCTTATACGCAGGCCCGAACAGCACATCGAACGCGATTCCGGAGTCGATAATCGCCTTGGCGTAAAATTCGCCCAGCCGTTTCAGCCTGTCGCCGTCGTTAAACAGCCCTGCGTTGAAAAAATAAGGGCTCATCCGCCCGGCTTTGGTTTTGAATTCGCCAAAACACAACACATTCGAGGCGATGGCGAATTTCACAAACTCGGCTTTGTAATCGGACATTTTTATTAACTTCTTGAATCAATCTAGATGCGAATTATATCGGCCAACCTCAACGGCATCCGTTCCGCCGCCACCAAAGGCTTCTTCGACTGGCTGCCCACCCAGAACGCCGACGTCGTCTGCGTGCAGGAGCTCAAGGCCCAGGCTGCTGATCTCAAACCCGAATTCATCCAGTGCGACGGCCTGTCCGGCACTTTCCACTATGCCGAGAAAAAAGGCTACAGCGGTGTCGGCATCTACACCCGCACCCCGCCGCAATGCATCATCGAAGGCCTCGGCATACCCGAATTCGACGCCGAGGGCCGCTATATCGAGGCAGATTACGGCAACCTGGCGGTCATCTCGCTCTACCAGCCGTCTGGCTCCAGCGGCGAGGAGCGCCAACAGGCCAAGTTCCGTTTTCTCGACGCCTTCTTCCCGCACCTCGAAGCCCTGATCAAATCCGGCCGCGAAATCGTCATCTGCGGTGACTGGAACATCGCGCACCAGGAAGTGGACCTGAAGAACTGGAAGTCCAACCAGAAGAACTCCGGCTTCCTGCCCGAAGAACGCGCCTGGATGAGCCGTCTATTCGACGAACTTGGCTGGGTCGACGTCTACCGCAACCTCTACCCCGAGCACACCGGCGAGGCCTACACCTGGTGGAGCAACCGCGGCCAGGCCTATGCCAAGAATGTCGGCTGGCGCATCGACTACCAGATCGCAACACCAGGAATTGCGAAAACAGCCCGATCCGCCAGCGTCTACAAGGAGCAGCGCTTTTCCGACCATGCGCCGCTGATCATCGATTACGATTACGCTCCATGACCCGTTAAAAAAACAACGATCCAACGGGAAAACAGGGAGGAAGACATGGCAAAAAAGGAACTGCCCAGCATCGGCGGCCTATCCTTCGAGGACCTCAAACAGGTCAACGACCACGGCGCCGAGTACTGGAGTGCCCGCGAGTTGCAGCCCCTGCTTGGCTACAGCCAGTGGCGACGGTTCGAAGATGCCATCAAGCGCGCCCAACTATCGTGTGAGCAGTCGGGTAACGACCCTGCTGATCATTTTGTCGGCGCCGGCAAAATGATCGGGCTGGGGAAAGGTGGCCAGCGCGAGGTAGAAAATTACCAACTCTCCCGCTTCGCCTGTTACCTCATCGCCCAGAACGGCGACCCACGCAAGCCGGAAATCGCCCAGGCCCAGAAATACTTTGCCATCCAGACCCGGCGCCAGGAACTGTCCGAACAACTGGCAGCAGACATGGAACGCCTGGAGCTGCGCAAGCAGACATCCGAGGAATTCAAGGCACTCTCAGGTGCCGCCCAGCAGGCCGGGGTGCAAAACCGCATGTTCGGTATTTT